>VMCP01000023.1 GCA_008081305.1 Bacteroidota bacterium
CCTTTCACAGTAAATGCCAATGATATTGATGTCACTGTTCTAGGTACTGGTTTTGACGTAGATGCTTTTCCAGATCAAGAGGTTCGAGTATTTGTGAAGCATGGAAAAGTACGTGTTAACAACCTTAAATCTGAAGCCATTCTTACCAAGAATCAAGGAGTGATTGCACAAACTGACTCCATATTTACTTGGAATAAAACATCGAATCCATTGAGTGTTGAGAATGGGGTGATGCGCTTCAATGAAGCCGATTTGCACTTCGTAATCCAAAGTTTATCTAACCTCACAGGTAACAGTTTCACTTCCCCAGAAAAAGCAGAAAAACTTCTTTTCACGGGTAGTATTCCCTATGGTTTAAAGAGTGATGAAATTGCCACTATTCTGTCACAAGCCTTGAACGTATCCATTACCGAGGCAAAAAACTGACGTTAGGCTCTGCATACATTTGATTAAATTTGTTAATCTAGGTATGCGGAAACTCTGGCTCTTTCTGTTTTTTATACAACTTTCCACTCTTAAAGGGCAGGAATTATACTTTGAGCCAAACGTAGGTCAAATTACAGTTCCCCCAGATTACGAGCAATCCGCACCACTTGCCCTAATCAAAGTCCCCTTAGGACAGATTTATGTCTTAAACGATCGACTACGATTACGCCTCATAAATCCAGAAGACAAGCCAAAAATTCATCAGTCCGTTCACTTCAAGGACATGGATACAAGCTTTACTATTCATTACCAAGTAATGGATGTGATATTCAGCGAAGCACAACCACCTAGCCAGGTGCTTTTTGAACGTCCCACCGAATTCTATTTTAACTATTATCTCTCAAAGAACCCCAAGGATTGGAAAACAGGAGTTACAGGGTACAAAGGCATTCGATTAACCGATATTTATCCAAACATAGACTTGAAGATATATACCCAAAAGGGTCATGTTGAATTTGATTGGATCTTAAAACAAGGTGCCAATGTAGACAACATTCAGTTGAAATGCGCTGGGGTAAAAAATACCGAAATCACATCTAAAGGATGGTCATTATTTGGGGAAAATGCCTCTTTTACACTGGGCCCTGCAATCGCTTTTCAAGAAAACAAACCATTCAAATGCACCTATGTGCAAAAGTCCGAGAATGAAGTGTGGGTAAAAACACCAAATGTATCACCAACAAAACCATTTAGAATTGACCCCGTATTGGTTTTTAGTACGTATAGTGGCTCCACAGCAGATAATTTTGGATTCACGGCAACCTTTGATAATACGGGGTGTTTGTACGCGGGTGGAATCGTTGATGCCTCAAGTCGCAGTTACCCTGTAACAACCGGTGCTTTTCAAACTACTTACGGCGGAAGCAGTAACCCAGCAGAGCCCGTATATCTACCTTGTGATATCAGCATCAGCAAATACAGCCCGGACGGCTCAACGTTATTATATGCCACTTATTTGGGCGGAAATGATAACGAATATCCTCACAGTTTATGTACCGATTCTAAGGACAACCTCTTATTATTAGGTAGCACAGAGTCTGATGACTTCCCCATACACTTAGATTCAAATCTTCAAGTTAATTGGGCTGGAGGCTACGATATCGTCATGACCAAATTCAATCCTTCCGGCACTCAAATGATGGGAGGCACCTACTTAGGAGGGCGTTTCAATGACGGTTTCCAAACCAACAATGCAGCGCTACGTAGTAATCTGTTGTTTAATTACGCCGATAACTATCGTGGAGATATCACCACCGATGAAAATGGGAATGTATACATCGCTACCTGCACTCAAACCGACGTTATCAATGGCATCAATGGTTATCAATCAAAGAATAGCGGTCTCACAGATGGATTGGTTTTTTCTACTTCTCCCAATTTTAGTCAATTAAGGTGGGGGACTTTCCTCGGTGGAAACGAACACGATGCTGCCTACTCTTGCCGATTGGATAATCAAGGGCATTTATTTGTTGGCGGAGGTACGGAAAGTGATGATTTCCCTATTGAAGGAAATAACCCATATGATACCGTTTACAGGCAAGCAATAGATGGTTTCATTTCAAAGCTAGATGCAAGCGATGGTAACTATTTGGCCGGTACCTATTGGGGTAATTGGGGAATATCACCTGAACCTGTGGCCTATGATCAAATCTATTTTATTGATTTAGACCCCGATGGTAAAGTGTATTTCACAGGACAAACAACGGGAGATATTACGCGAACTTCTGGAATATACGGCCAAGATAGAAGCGGGCAGATGATCGGCCGTTTTGATAATGACCTGACCACTTTAGAACTCATTACCACATTTGGCAATACAGATAGGGGCAACCCAAGTTTAAGCCCTTCAGCTTTTATGGTAGATGACTGCTACCAGATTTATTTTAGCGGTTGGGGCTCTAATATTGGCGTAGGAAACAATGGAACTACCGACGGTTTGGAAGTAACCACAGATGCTCACCAATCAAACACTGATGGAAATGACTTCTACCTTCTTGCATTATCTAAAGATGCCAAATCACTATTATACGCTTCGTATTTTGGAGGAGATGAAAGCGAAGATCACGTGGATGGTGGTACCAGTCGTTTTGATAAACGTGGAATTGTGTATCAGTCGGTTTGTGCATCTTGCCCAAACCAACCTCCTGGATTGAATGATTTTCCTACAACAACAGGAGCTGCTTTTGAAGATAACATCAGTATTAGATGCTCCAATGCAAGTTTCAAACTCGACTTTCGACTCGGTTATTCCATTGATGCGAAATTCCGTACCGTTCAAACCTTATGCTTGAAACAACGAAATGAATTCACCCCGGTGAATCGCTACACTGCAGATTATTTCTGGGATTTTGGTGATGGAGATACTTCAACTCTATTTAGTCCAATACATACCTATAAGGATACCGGAACATACCGTGTTTACCTTAGGGTGGTTGAACCGAATAGTTGTAATGTAGAGGCCCTGGATTCATTCGATGTGACCGTAATCTTGTCACCGGAAGCCGAAGTTGAACAGTTTATTCAACCCTGCGAATCAGGCGTTCTTTTCCAAGCCAAAGGAGATGCTTTTGATAGCATTTTTTGGGACTTTGGAGACAATTCAGAAATCATCATCAATGACAATCCGGTAACCCATGAATTTGATAACCCAAATTTTAATTGTACAGTGATTTTCAAGAATTCACTTACAGGATGTGTAGATACCCAATTTGTAACAGGAAACGATACATCAGGAAAAATACAAGAGCTTCAGATTGCCAATACCATTACCCCAAACAACGATGGGTTTAATGACTGTTTTCGTATTTATGGCTTTTCCCCAGAATGCGAGAAAGGGTATTTAAGAATTTACAACCGTTGGGGTGCATTGGTATTTCACACCGATGATCTTGCACACTGTTGGGATGGTACGGTTGAAAACGCTGGTCCTGAAGTACCCTCGGGTACCTATTTCTACATCCTAGATTTAGAAGAAACGCAGAATCCGAACAACCCTAAAATGCTGAATGGGGTTATTCACGTCATCCGGTAACTATCTCAAAGTCCACGCTTGATTTTCGCCACAAGACCTTGAAGGACTTTTCCTGGTCCTACTTCGGTGAATTCCTCGGCTCCATCTTTAATCATGTTGGTCACAGACTGTGTCCACCTCACAGGTGCCGTTAACTGAGAAATTAACTGCGATTTGATTTCAGACGGGTCGGTTTGTGGACTAGCGGATACATTTTGATAAACTGGACATACAGGGGAATTGAAATTTGTTTCACCAATGGCTGAGGCCAATTTTTCTCTGGCCGGCTCCATTAAAGGGGAATGAAAAGCACCACCTACGGGTAAAATCAAGGCTCTTTTGGCTCCCGCCTCTTTCATTTTTTCGCAAGCTGCTTCTACAGCTGAAACAGCTCCAGAAATAACCAACTGACCGGGGCAGTTATAGTTTGCTGCCACAACCACACCATCAATATCCTCGCAAATCTGTTCTACTGTTTCATCAGCCAAGGCCAAAACAGCAGCCATGGTACCTGCTTCTATTTCGCAAGCTTCTTGCATGGCTAATGCACGTTGATGAACCAGCTTTAATCCATCTTCAAAACTTAAAACACCAGCAGCTACTAATGCACTAAATTCACCTAAGCTGTGTCCTGCAACCATATCTGGTTGAAATTCAGAACCCATTTCCATTGCTGCAATTACGCTATGAATAAATATAGCCGGCTGAGTTACATCGGTACGTTTCAAATCATCAGCAGTTCCCTCAAACATCAAATCCGTAATTCTAAAACCTAAGATGTCATTTGCCTTTTCAAATAACTCCTTGGCAGAATTTGATTCTTCGTACAAATCTTTTCCCATTCCAACGAACTGAGAACCCTGTCCAGGAAATACGTATGCGTGTTTAGTCATACCGCAAAAAAACAACTTTTTGAGTAAAAGAACCCTCTTTAATCCTCATTCAACTCGAGCCACCGCCACTCCTTTTGGTCTAGCTCTTCTTTTAATGCTCCCAATTCCTCACTCAATTCAGTGATTTTCTCAAAATCCGTAGTCTGCTGATTTAGGTTTTCCTCAATCACTTTAATTTTCTCTTTTAACTGAGGGATATCTTTTTCAATTTGATCCAATTCGTACTGCTCTTTATAGCTTCGTTTCTTTTTGTTTTGTTCTTTCTTTATCGAAGGGCTTATATTGTAATCTTTGATCTTTGGGCTTTTACTTTCCTCTTCTCTCGAGGCTTGTTCTTGTAAATCTAAATACTCTCGATAATCGGAGTAATTACCCGGAAAATCTTGCCATTCGCCTTTCCCTTTACTCACAAAACAATGATCCACGATACGATCCATAAAATAACGATCGTGACTCACCACTAACAAAGTCCCCTTATACGATTGTAAAAAAGTCTCAAGCACCGACATGGTTTCGATATCAAGATCGTTTGTTGGCTCATCCAAAATAAGGAAGTTCGGCGCTTTCATTAAGACGGTTAAAAGAAACAATCGTCGTTTTTCACCCCCGCTCAGCTTTACCACATAATCGTGTTGTTTATCATAGCTAAATCCAAATTGTAACAACATCTGAGAGGCGGTGAGTTTATGACCATTGGATAATGGAATCCATTCTGCAATATCTGTCACAACATCAATCACCTTCTTTGACCCCTCGACCTGAAAAGTTTCCTGTTTGTAATATCCCAAATTCACCGTTTCACCTAACACCACTTTACCTGAATCTGCTTCTTCCAATCCAGCGATCAAATTCAGTAGGGTAGTTTTTCCCGCCCCATTCGGCCCAATAATGCCCACTTTTTCTCCTCTTTTAAAATGATAAGTAAAGCTCTCCAATATCTTGAGGTCACCGTAATTCTTTGAAATGCGATGTAGCTCAATCACTTTGGTACCGATGTATTCCGTTCGAACATCAATTTTAACCTCTGTTTTTTGTCTTTGGGCTTTTAATCGTTTCTCTAAAACCTCAAAAGACTCAATCCTACTCTTACTTTTGGTTCCTCTTGCTTTGGGCATTCTTCTCACCCACTCCAGCTCTCTTCGGTATAGATTTTTATCCTTTTCTATTTCACGCTCACGCTGGGCTTCCCTCTCTGCTTTCTTCTCAATGTAATACGAGAAATTACCCTCATAATGAAATAAATCCCCACGATCCAATTCAATGATTCTATTGCAAACCCGATCGAGAAAATACCGATCATGGGTTACCAACAACAAGGTTAAATCTCTTTGGGTTAAAAATTGCTCTAACCACTCAATCATATCGAGATCAAGGTGATTGGTGGGTTCATCTAAAATCAGAAAATCAGCATTTGACAATATCACTTTGGCGAGTGCAATTCTTTTTTTCTGCCCGCCCGATAGCGTAGATGCTTTTTGATTAAATCGGTCTAGTTTCAGTTTGGTCAACACTTGTTTAACCTTCGACTCATGATCCCAGGCCTCCAATGTATTCATCTCTTCCGACACGGCATCTAGGCGTTTGATATACTCCGGATTTTGAGGTTCTACCTCACATAGAGATAACACCTCATTGTAACGGCGGATTACATGATTGATCTCTAAATCGTCAAAAAGAATATTCTCAATTACCGTTAACTCTGGATCGACATCGTTATTCTGAGATAAGTAAGACCAATTCATATCCTTTCGAAGGATAGCCTTCCCCGAATCGGGACTTTCCTTTCCTGTAGCTATATTTAGAAGGGTTGTTTTGCCTTGTCCATTGGCGGCAACCAAAGCCACTTTTTCTCCTTTCTGTATCCCCATCGTAACATTTTTTAAAACAGGGTTATCATGCCAAGTCTTTGATACCTGATCTATAGAGAGAAAATTCATCGCTGCAAAAGTACGCTCAAACGTTAGAAAAGGAATTCCGCCGTGACTAATTGTACTTTTACATCGTGAAGATAGAAGTGTGGTCAGATATAGCCTGTCCCTTTTGCTACTTGGGTAAACATCAGTTGATAAATGCCATCAATAAAGTTCCATACTCGGAAGAAATCAGCATCGTATGGAAAAGTTTCGAGCTTAACCCGGAAATCATGGCTCATGAGAATCGCACAGTAAATGAGTACTTAAACGAAACAAGAGGTATGAGTTCTGAGCAAATAGAGGTTATGCAAACCCGTATTAAGGAGCAAGCTGTAAGTCTTGGCGTTGAATTTAACTTTCATAAAACCAAGATGTATAACACTCGGAAAGCTCATGCATTGTTACACATAGCTCAAAAATCAAATCTAGGAAATGAAATAAAAGAAGAACTATTCAGACATCACTTTACCTTGGGCTCAAACCTTCAGAATGACACCATACTTCAGGGAATAGCTGAAACATTTCAACTTGACGTAAGCCCTTGGGGAGATGACCCTTTCAACCATCCAGAATTAGCCGATGAAATAACCCTCGATCAATACCAAGCACAACAAGTTGGTGCAAGAGGAGTTCCCTTCTTTGTTTTTGATGGTCAATATTCATTGAGTGGAGCACATGGAGAGGATGTTATTTACAAAGTAATGGACACGGTAAAAATGAAAACTCCGTAACCTTTATTTAGAAATCGTAATATTGTTACATGATTTATCGTTTCGAACAATTCGAAGACTTCATAGCTCAAATTCCTGAAGATCGAAAGGAACCTATGACACGCATTTTTGAATTGATTTCAGATAATCTACCATCTGGATTTGAATATCAAAAGCAATATTCTATGCCCTCATTTGTTGTGCCGCATTCAAAGTACCCTGATGGATACCATTGTGACCCAAAACAACCATTGCCCTTTATCAGTATTGCATCACAAAAAAACTTTATCGCGTTGTATCACATGGGTCTCTATGCAAACCCAGAGCTACACAATTGGTTCGTAAACGAATATCCTAAACATTGCAAATACAAATTAGATATGGGCAAAAGTTGCATACGTTTTAAAAAGATGAATGACATTCCATACGACTTGCTCAAAGAACTATTCCAAAAACAAACTCCCGAAGATTGGATTGCGCTATACGAGCGTAACGTCAAAGGCTAATTAGGTTTGAAGCACTCCCGGGTGGAATGGTTCAATGGATGCATGATTTGCTCCTTCAATACCCATAGAAATCCACTTGCGAGTTTCTAGTGGGTTGATGATAGCATCTACCCATAAACGCGATGCTGCAAATTCGGGTTTTGTACCGTTATCATAGCGTCCTTTGATTTTACCTAATAACTCTTTTTCTGCCTCATCTGTGATTTCTTCTCCTTTACCTTTTAGTCTAGATTTTTCGATTTGCAACAGCGTATTTGCTGCTTGATCACCGCCCATAACAGCAATTTTAGCGGAAGGCCAAGCTACAATTAAACGCGGATCATAGGCTTTACCACACATTGCGTAATTGCCGGCTCCATAGCTATTACCCATAATAACAGTGAATTTTGGTACCGTGCTATTGCTCATAGCCATCACCATTTTTGCTCCATCTTTAATGATTCCGCCATGCTCACTTCGACTGCCTACCATGAAACCTGTAACGTCCTGAAAAAATACCAATGGAATTTTTTTCTGATTGCAATTCATGATAAAACGAGCCGCCTTATCTGCACTGTCTGAGTAAATGACCCCTCCAAACTGCATTTCCCCTTTGGCATTTTTCACAATCTCACGGTTATTCGCTACGATGCCCACTGCCCAACCATCAATTCGAGCGTAACCACAAATAATGGTTCGGCCGTAATCTTCTTTGTATTGCTCAAACTCGCTATCATCCACGAGACGCTCAATGACTTCAATTGTTTTGTAAGGCTTTGCTCTATCGGCAGGTAATAAACCAAACAGCTCTTTTTCTTCTTTTTTGGGCTTTTTGGGTTCGGATCGATCAAAGCCAGCTTTGTCAGCTGCGCCTATTTTATCCATGATATATTTCACCCGGTCTAAGCAAGATTCATCATCGGGGAATTTATCATCAATCACACCGGAAATTTCTGTTTGTGTTGTAGCGCCACCAAGCGTTTCATTGTCTACTGACTCTCCTATCGCCGCTTTCACTAAATAACTACCCGCTAGGAAAATACTTCCATTTCCTTCAACAATTAATGCTTCATCGCTCATGATAGGGAGATACGCACCACCTGCAACGCAAGAACCCATCACCGCCGCTATTTGTGTAATACCCATTGCGCTCATCTTCGCATTATTACGGAACATGCGTCCGAAATGTTCTTTATCTGCGAAGATTTCATCTTGCATTGGTAAAAAAACACCAGCACTATCTACCAAGTAAATAATGGGTAAATGATTCTCCATGGCAATTTCTTGAGCCCGTAGGTTCTTTTTACCTGTAATTGGAAACCATGCTCCTGCTTTAACAGTGGCATCATTGGCTACAATTACACACTGCCTTCCTGATACATATCCAATTCCAGCTACAACGCCACCCGCAGGGCACCCTCCGTAATCCTCGTATTGTTCAAATCCAGCAAATGCACCAATTTCGATCCAATTGGAATCTGAATCTCTCAAATAATCTACTCTTTCTCTCGCCAACAACTTTCCTTTGGCTTTTTGTTTTTGCGCGGATTTTTCTCCTCCACCTAATTCAATTTTGGTTAGTTTAGCCTGTACCGCATCCCAAAGTTGCTTGTTAACATCCTCGTTTTTATTGAATCCTAAATCCTGCTTTGCCATCTTCTTCGAAAATAACTCTTTTTCGACTGAAGCCTCCATCAAAAGATACGATATAGGCTATTAAATTGGCGAATTAACGGTAACACCAATAAATTCACCTACCTTTGCGCCGCAATAGTTTGCGAGTGGGGAGTATTTTAGTTCAAACTGCGTGGTCAGTTTCAACGCCTTAGATTTTCTGCTTAACGGTGTTGCCCTTTAAAATATTTAATGAAAAAATTTGATCAGTTGGGGTTGAACCCCCAGTTGCTGGCCACTGTCGAAGAACAGGGTTACAGCAGTCCTACGCCTATTCAAGAGGCGTCCATTCCTACCATCTTGGAAGGAAAAGATTTATTTGCAACCGCACCTACCGGAACCGGTAAAACTGCGGCTTTCGCTATCCCGCTTATCCAAAAAATGTCGGATAAGCCTCAGAAAAAAGTTTCTACCTTGATACTTGCTCCCACAAGAGAGTTAGCACATCAAATTTCAGATAACTTTAAAAAGTATGCGTCCAATTCTAAATTGAGAATCACCCTCATCTACGGTGGAGTATCACAACACCGTCAAGTAGAGAGTCTACGCAGAGGTTGCCAGGTAATCATTGCCACACCGGGAAGGTTATTAGACCTTATGCAACAAGGACATGTTCACTTAGATGGCGTAAAACACTTTGTTTTAGATGAATGCGACCGCATGTTAGATATGGGTTTCATTGGCGATATCCGCAAGATTGGTGAACATATTTCTGATACACAGAAACAAACTCTTTTGTTCTCTGCTACTGCCTCTCAAGAAATTCGGACCTTATCCGAAGAGCTACTAAACGAGCCAGAAGGAATCGATATTGTTCCAAGCGAAGAACACAAACCAAAAATTGAACAATGGTTGATGGCCGTATCACAAAAGAATAAAACTGAATTATTAGCGGAGATTCTTGAAGATGAGGAAATCGATTCCGCCATCGTTTTTACCCGTACCAAGTACGGTGCCGATAAATTAGTAAAGGCTATTAGAGCAGCTGGTCATACAGCCTGTGCCATACATGGAAATAAAACCCAACGTGAACGCACCAACAATCTTGAATCTTTCAAAAAAGGTAGAGACCGTGTGATGGTAGCAACCGATGTTGCTGCACGAGGAATGGATATACCTGCCTTAAACTATGTAGTGAACTTTGATATGGCTGAAGACCCTGAAACCCATACCCATCGTATTGGTAGAACGGGGAGAGCAGGTCGTACCGGTTTAGCCATCTCTTTTTGTAGCGAGGGGGAATACAAACACCTGAAGGCCCTTCATAAACTTCATGGTAAGGATTGCATGATCGAAATGGAACATGATTTCCGTATTGAATTGGCATCCAATAACAAACGCGAAGGCTCCAAGAAAAAAGGTGGTAAAACTTCAAATCGCAACAGAAACAATAGACGTCGGAACGAACGCCATTCTGGTGAAAACAGAAGCAAAAAGCGCTCCGAGAGTTTTGCCTAGAATTTTAATTAATTGATGATGAAAGGCTGTCCAATCGGGCAGCCTTTATATTTGAAAAAAGCTCTAACCACTGTAATATGAAAAAAGCATTAAAACGACCCATAATCCTCATAATATTGGCTCAATGTTTTTATCAACCATTACTTGCTCAGCTGAATACAGATCGTCCTTCACAATCTGATAATTCGTATACCCTGAAACCTGGGTCATTTCAACATGAAAATGGCTTCCAGATAAACGCGGTAGAAAACACTCCTACAAAAGTCAACTATACGGGAACTCTTCCCTATTCCTTATTTCGTTTAGGTGTAAGAAAAGGTTTTGAGCTGCGTATGGCCACAGCCATACTTCGTGATCCAGAAAATGCACCCTCTCCATTTGGTTTTGCTGATGTTGAACTTGGCACTAAAATCCAAATACTCAAGAACGTGGCATGGATTTCCCACTTAGGATTACCCACAGGAAACTCTAAATTTTCTAATGGAAAACTCTTCTCTGCCCACAAAGTTTCTGCTACCATTGGCTCAGAAAGAAGCGCGTTTATTTTCAATTCGGGAGTTCGCTTTTCAACCAATCCGGTCACCAATCAAAGAGAACAAATTTGGCTCACTACCATTGTTGGGTCTCGTAATATCAACAAGAGCACATCCGTATTTGGCGAAGTATTTATTTCTCAAAATGCGCTAGGGAAAGGAGCCAATAGAATTACTACATGGCAACCAGGGTTTGATGTTGGATTTGCTTCGAAATTATCCGATAACAGTCAAATTGATTTTAGCTACGGTTATATCAAAGATGCCCCTTTTGTAAACCTAGGTTTTAGTTGGGGAGTATTCACTAAAAAAATCTCAAAAGGCGTCGATTAATTACCCCAGATTTTTAGGGTTTTAAACCCAAAACAGTACTACAAATCAAGCACTCTTCCTCTTTGTGTCCACGTGCAGGACAATACTCACGACCATAAAAGATGATTTGTAGGTGTAATTTATTCCAAGATTCTTTGGGAAAAAGACGTTTAAGGTCTTTTTCGGTTTGATCCACATTTTTACCATTGCTCAATTTCCAGCGTTTTGCCAATCTATGTATATGGGTATCCACAGGAAATGCTGGCACACCAAACGCTTGACTCATGACCACACTGGCTGTTTTATGACCTACACCAGGCAAGTCCTCTAATTCTTCAAAAGTGCTAGGCACCTCGCCATTATGCTTATCCATGATGATTTCACTAAGCCCATATATCGCCTTGCTTTTAAATGGACTTAAGCCACATGGTTTAATGATTTCTCTTATTTCATCCACAGTCAATTTGAGCATCGATTGAGGTGTATTTGCTCGTTCAAAAAGCAATGGTGTTATCTGGTTTACACGGGCATCTGTGCATTGCGCACTCAATAAAACGGCAATCAGTAATGTGTATGCATCAGTATGGTCTAAAGGAACAGGTGTTTCCGGGTATAACCTCTCCAAGGTATTGGCAACAAATTCAACTCTTTCCTTTTTTTTCATCATGAGAACACGAATTAAAAGAAGTTAAGTAACTCCTTCTCAGAAAACTCTGTAAAAGTCTGCTTGAGGGTTATCAATCTCAATGCTCGACCTATCAATTGCTCACTTTCCGAGGGATATACAACCTGTTTTTGATCATCAGTAATGACACAATTCTTGATTTCATCCTGATGAACCATCATGGTCAAATGAAGCCTTTCCCCATCTTTTAAAAAACTTCGTTCGTGAATATACCTTGGGCTATAACCCAAAATCCAAGATTCTTGACTGAACTTCTCGTCTGATATTTGCTGACATCTAGATTTCTCTATATCTGTTAGCGGTTTAGAAGTAACGCCGTACAAGGATTCCAACTGATGGCATAATTTCCCTATAAACAACGAAGTAGCTCCCAAATCGGTCCACTCACGAATATTGGTCACCTCGCTCCGATTACTTGGAACGGATTTTCCTTCGTACGCTCCTTCTGAATGAATAGCCGTATTTAAGGATGCCAAATCCGAGTCATATAACAAGGTACCGTGATGAAGACCTTTAAGTCCTTTTTGATAGATATGCTGAGCATTACCACTTATTTTCAAACCATTCAAGAGCAAATCGTCTCGCTCACTATAGGTAGTCTGAATTCCCAAATTAGATAATACTTCCCTGATGGGCTCAAGGTACCGCTTGTAGTCAACCGCCCTTTCCATACCCTCACTCAGAGCCTTTACAAAAGTGAAATTCACATTGCCAAGATCATGAAAGACTGTACCTCCTCCAGATAATCTGCGGGCTATGTGAATATTGTTTTCTTTACAGAAAGCATAATTCGCCTCGGCACATGCATTTTGGTGCTTTCCACAAACCACTGCGGATTCACTCTGCCAAAGCATCAAAATATCTTCTGTTTGCTCGTGTAACAGGTACTGTTCTGTTGCTAAATTGAAATACACATCATGTGAGTCACTACGAATAATGCGCATGATGTACTATCCTTGAAACTTTAACTTCTTACGCCTTAACTCAAAGTTTTGACCTAAATAAACCTTTCTGACCATTTCATCTTCAGCCAATTCCTCAGCCGTACCTTGCTTCAAAAGTTTACCTTCAAAGAGCAAATAGGCTCGGTCTGTGATGCTCAATGTTTCTTGGACATTGTGATCGGTAATTAGGATACCAATTCCTTTTTCTTTAAGTTTATAAATAATGGCTTGAATATCCTCTACCGCGATGGGATCTACGCCGGCAAACGGCTCATCTAATAATATAAAATTGGGGTCTGTAGCTAATGCACGAGCTATTTCGGTTCTTCTACGTTCCCCACCGCTTAATACCTTTCCAAGATTTTTTCTAACCCTACCAAGTCCAAACTCTTCAATCAATGTTTCACGTTTTTCTATTTGTTCAGATTTTGAAAGGCTGGTCATTTCTAAAATAGCTTGAATGTTATCTTCAACGGATAAATCCCTGAACACAGAAGCCTCCTGAGGTAGATATCCAATACCCTTTCGAGCCCTTTTGTACATTGGCAGTGTGGTAATATTTTCATCTTCGAGAAAAATATCTCCTTGATCGGGCTGAACCAAACCCACAAACATATAAAACGTAGTAGTTTTACCAGCACCATTGGGCCCAAGGAGTCCAACAATCTCGCCCGTGTTTACCTCTACCGATACCTCGTTGACAACGCGTTTAGATCCATATTGTTTTACGAGGATATCCGACTTCAGACGCATGAAACAAATATAAAGGTTAAAAGCGGGGATTCCCTTGTAGGAGTCTCTATTTCATCTTACTTTTGCACCGGCGGTACGGCCAGCTCCCTGTGAACTCCCCCAGGGCCGGAAGGCAGCAAGGGTAGCAGGTTGTAGCGGCGCGATACCGCCTTTTTTATATCCAATTTTGGATAATTTCTTGAATTTTAACGCCTTCAGCCTCTGCCTTAAAGTTCAATACTACACGATGGGAAAGCACCCACTTAGCTACGGACTGAACATCTTCTTTATCAACCGAGAATTTACCATTCATAAGGGCATGACATTTAGCTCCCAAAACAAGGTTTTGACCTGCTCTCGGGCCGGCTCCATAAGCGATATAAGTCTGGGCTTCTTTATTTTCAGAAGCTGGTCGAGATTTATTCACCAAGCCCACCACATATTCGAAAACACTATCCGGCACTGGAACCTCTCTTACCACATTCTGAAAAGTAGAAACTTCTTCTGCTTTCATCACAGCAGAAACTGACGGACTAAAACCAGTAGTGGTTTGCTTTAATATTTGTACCTCTTCTTTGAAACTAGGATAATCCAAATTCACTTGATACATAAAACGATCGAGTTGTGCCTCAGGTAATGGATAAGTACCTTCCTGTTCAATTGGATTCTGTGTGGCTAAAACAAAAAATGGATCTGGTAAACGGTAATTCTTTCCAGCAGCGGTAACTTGGCGTTCTTGCATCGCCTCCAACAAAGCACTTTGTGTCTTAGGAGGTGTTCGGTTGATTTCATCCGCAAGCAATAAATTCGTGAATAATGGACCCTTTACAAACTGAAAAGAACGATCCTCTCCTAAAATCTCGGAACCGATGATGTCACTCGGCATTAAATCTGGTGTAAACTGAACACGATTAAAATTAAGATCTAGCGCCTCCGCTAGGGTTTTAACTAAAAGTGTTTTAGCTAGACCTGGAACACCTATCATTAATACATGTCCGTGAGAAAACAATCCGTTCAATAGCGCGTTTATGACCTCTTCTTGACCTACGATGACCTTGGATATTTCTGTACGTAATTCTTCGATACGAACCGAAAAGGATTCCGCTTGTTGCACCAAATCTTGCTTAGTCATTATTCCATTTCTTTAGAATGTCACACTCCAAGTCTCTTGGATTCACTCTGATATATGCCTTCTTCTTGTATTTCTCCACCCACTTTTCAATCGCCTTTTGCTTTTTCTCGGTTTCAGCCTCCATTTGGATTCTGCTGTAATCTTGAATCAAGTTAGCCGTATGAGGGGAAACAAACTTTTTTAAATATAAAATACGGTACATGCTACGACCATCTTGAGTCGCTGTAATCAATGGTTTAGAGTAATCTCCCTCCTTCATTTTATCAACGATTTGTTTTATATCTGATGGGAAAGATTCAAATAATTTCTTTTGTAGGCCTGTAGCTGGGTCTGAAATAAATCCGCAATAACCCTTGTTCCCAAGATCTTCATTGGTATAACGCTTTACTGCATCACACCATTCCAAACTTCCATCTGAAAGTTGCTGATAAATGGAATCCGCTTGTTGAGAAGCTTTCATGTAATCGTCGGATGTGTTTTCTGGACGAATCAAAATATGACGGGCTTTGATCCTCTCTCCTTTTCGCTCCAACAGCTGCATGATATGATATCCATACTCCGTCTTAAAAACCTTCGAAATGCTGTCTTCTTTTAGTTTAAAAGCGATTCTTTCAAAAGCACCTACCATTTCTCCCCGACCAAATTCTGGTAACATTCCACCTGTGTTTTTGGAACCGGGATCCATGGAATATACTTTGGCCAAACGTTCAAAACTCTCTCCTCGAAGTATTCTATTTCTAAGTTCAGTTAACTGCCCTTTAGCGAAATCAATAGACTCTTGGGAGATGGGTAATTCAATAAGTAATTGGGCTACTTCTACCTCAGTAGGTATCACAGGTAGACTATCCTCTGGAATACGTTTATAATAATCTTTTACCTCAGCTGGACTTACCCTAACATTACCCGTAATTTGGTTTTGCATTTCCTGCGCCAAAAGTTGTTCACGCATTTTCGGACGGATTTCATCTTTAAACTCGCGTATGGACTTACCTAAGTAACGTTCCAATTCATCTAGGCTTCCTGCTTGACGCTGGAAATTTCGAATTCGATTATCTATTTCTGCTTCAATACGATCATCACCAACCGGTATAGAGTCTATCTCCGCCTGACTTAACATTAGCTTTCGAACGATTAATTGATCTAGAAGGAAACAATACATCTCCTGACTATCCAACAATTTTTGACCTCGTGCTAACTGTACTTTTTCAGTTTCAAAATCACTGTAGAGTATAACTTTTTCGCCCACCACGGCAAGAATACCATCTGCATAGTTAGGTGGTAATGCAGGCCCTTGCTGAGCATATAATCCTTTCAGAGACGATAGCCCCAAAAAGAAAAAGGTTAATATGAAGAGGTTGAACCTTTTACTTGACATTCATTTTTTCTTTAAAGGCCTCTACGACCGCATTGTTAACTTCGACCTTATAACGAGATTCTAAATCAGATAACCATTTCTTCTCAAGAACCTCTTGATATTTTGACGCGACAGGACCGCGGGTTTCAGAAAGTGTTTTTGGTCCAGCTGGTAAAAATGCATTCACCTTAGCTACAACCCAATCTTCACCCATTAAACCGAGCTTGTAAACTTTATTCTCTTTTTTACGGTATGATGCCTCTTCGAATAAAGTCTTAAGTGGTTGTGGGTTTGGAAAAAGGAATGAATCACTCAACTGATATTTACCTTTTTTATAGCTGAAGTCCAACTGACTTTTTTCAGTATTTATTTTTCTGATGGACTCATCATCCTCTCCTTTTTTGACCTGTTTTGCCACTTTTTTCATCATGCTTTTACTTGCACAGAAGTAGAACGTTACGTTATATCTGTCTTTCCATTGGTATTCACCAATATGCTCATCGAAATACGCTTGTAAACCAGTAGTATCTTTATTGGCCTTTTCCCAAACCATCTCCTGCATGCGATTAAACATTAAGATACCCTCGCGATACTCTTGATAGATAGCTTTAAATTCGGGTGATTTCTCTTCTAAGTGCTCGTTTTGGTAAGCAACACATGCTTCTCTCACCCAGTTCTCGTATAAGCGTTGCATGTTATCTTTCACACTTCCTTCGATTGGTCTTTTATTGGCAGCAACCTTTGCTGCAAACTGTTCAACGGTGAATACCTCATCAGCAAAACGGAATACTTCCGCATCTAGGAAGTTGTAGGTTGAAGCATTTCGACCTTTTCCTATTGTTATCTCTTCTGGCAAGTTTAATAAATCAAATTTCCCTTTAGCTACAGTTGAGTCAGAAGCGAGGATATCCATCATGGCTACTAATAACTCCGTATTTTCCTCAAAATTCTCATCCCGCTTTACACGATTCACCAAGCTATCAATGGATATAGAGGATCGTTGATTTTGCTGTACTTTATTACGCAGAGAAATCTTCATCTCATCAAAAGATTTGATTTCTCTAATTCCTTCTAACTGCAAGATATGCCAGCCATATCCACTAGAAAATGGCTCCGTTACATCTCCAATTTTACCCAACTCAAAAGCTTTCTCCGCCCATTTTTGTCTTTCAACATCCCCAACAAACTGAGTAACACCAAACCAATTCATCATTCCACCGTTGTACTTCGAGCTATAATCTTCGCTATACCTAGTAGACATTTCTTGAAATGATTCTCCTTTTTGAATCTTCTCAAAAATCTCTTTGGTTAGCTTTTCAGCCTCTTCGGTAGTGCGGTTTGAATTATTCCCTGTACGGATTAAGATATGACGTACATGTCTTTCTCCCGGATTTGGTCTTTTTGCGTTAACGCGTAGGATATGAAAACCAAAATCTGTTCGGAAAATATCTGAAATACCTCCCACTTCCGTATTGAAAGCTGCATTTTCAAATTCATAGACCACCTGCAAAGCCGTTAGGTAACCCAAATTTCCTCCGTTATCCTTAGAGCCTGGATCTTCAGAATCACTACTAGCAAAATCTGCAAAGTTTTTCTCCGATGGATCTCTTTCAAGAGCTTTTTGAATCTCCTTCATACGATCCATAATTCTTGCTTCCTTTTCGGGAGCGGCATTACGCTCACAGCGCATTAAGACATGAGATACATTAACCTCATACTTCATTCTGTCGTAAGCTTCTTTGATTAATTTGTCGGTTACATTACGATCGTAGAGATAATTTCGAGCTAACTGCTCACGGTACATGGATAGCTCCCTTTTGTAGTTCTTCGCTGTATCTTTTCCAGCGTCCATTGCATCTTGAATTTTCAACTTGAACTTTATGTACAAGTCCAAGTACTCATCAATATCGGCTTCAGTAATAGATTTTTCTTTGAGGTTTAAATTCTTCAGGAATTGTCTTTCAAATTCTCCAACAGTCACATCTTGTTTTCCCGCAACGGTAAAAACAGTTTCATCTGAACCAACAACGCCAGGTAGGGCTTTTTCAGATTGCGTATTCCCTTGAGCAAAAACCGAAGAAATCGCAAAGCACATGGAAAATAAAGCTATAACTCTCATATTCATTTTCATTGAAGTAGGGCAAAAATAGGGATTTAAGCAGAAGTTAGGAATTGGCTTCGATCGCTCTAAAGAGGGTATCCTTTAACTCAACTAAACCTTGTTGAGCTACTGAGCTAAAGAAATGCACGTGTACATCTTTCATTTCTTTTTTCACCTCTGCCTTTAGCTCATCATCTAACATCTCAGACTTACTGATAGCCACAATCTTATCCTTCATATACAACTCCTTATTGAACTCTTTTAGTTCCGTCATCAGCGTTTGGTATTCATGATAATGATCTTCACTATCCGCAGGAATGAGAACGAGCAAAACAGCATTTCGCTCAATATGCTTTAAAAATCGATGCCCTAGGCCTTTCCCTTTATGGGCTCCCTCAATGATTCCCGGTATATCTGCAACCACAAAACTTCTAAAGTCTCTGTATTTCACCACTCCCAAGTTGGGCGTCAGCGTAGTAAAAGGATAATCAGCAATTTCTGGCTTCGCAGCAGTAATGACACTGAGTAGAGTACTTTTACCTGCATTAGGAAAACCAACCAAGCCAACATCCGCAAGGACTTTTAACTCCAGGATCATCCATTTCTCGATTCCATCTTCCCCTGGTTGTGCGTACTGAGGAGTTTGGTTTGTTGATGTCGCAAAATGCGCGTTACCCAAGCCACCTCTACCACCTGGCAATAAAACTTTCTGTTCCCCATCCTCGGTAATTTCAAAAAGAACTTCACCCGTTTCAAAATCTTTTGCGACCGTACCTAGTGGCACCTCTAAAACGATGGTTTCACCACTTTTTCCTTGACTATGACTTTCACCACCTGGGTTACCATGCCCCGCTTTAATGTGTTTCCGGTATTTCAAATGGAGCAATGTCCACAATTGATGATTACCTACCAAAACGATGTCTCCACCCTTTCCTCCATCACCACCATCAGGACCTCCCTTAGGACTAATCTTCGAACGATGATAGTGCCGACTACCGGCACCACCGTTTCCACTTTGACAGTGAATTTTGACGTAATCAATAAAATTACTTTCGGGCATGAGCCACAAAGGTCGGTAAAAAGAAGCGGGGTTTGTATTTTTGCCGCTAAATGTCTGATTCCAAATCGTATCGTTTTCAAGAAATTGAAGCTAAATGGCAAAAGCGTTGGGTTGAAAACCAACTGTATCGTGTAGATATCCAAGAAGACAAACCGAAGTATTATACCTTAGATATGTTTCCTTATCCATCTGGTTCAGGACTTCATGTTGGGCATCCCTTGGGTTACATTGCAAGTGATATTGTTTCAAGATATAAACGATTAAATGGATTCAATGTGCTGCATCCTATGGGATACGATGCCTTTGGTTTACCTGCAGAGCAATATGCTATTCAAACAGGTCAGCACCCCGCGGTAACCACCGAGGCAAACATCAAAAGATTCCGTGAGCAATTAGATAAAATGGGATTCTCTTATGATTGGAATCGACAAGTAAAAACATGTGATCCGAATTATTACCAATGGACCCAATGGATATTTTCATTGTTTTTTACGCATTGGTATAACAAGAATAAAGCCTGTGCTGAACCAATTGAAAACCTAATCGCCTTTTTTGAGTCAGAAGGAAATCAGAACATTAATGCACACAGCCCTTACTCAGAAAGGTTTACATCGAATGATTGGAATGCTTACGGTGCTGAAAAGCAAATGGAAATCCTAAATCACTACCGGTTAGCATTTATCGATGAAACCACCGTAAACTGGTGTGCAGAGCTAGGAACTGTACTCGCAAATGAGGAAGTAGTAAATGGGGTAAGTGAACGTGGTGGTTACCCAGTGATACGTAAAAAGATGAAGCAATGGAGTTTACGCATAACCGCTTATGCCGACCGTCTTTTATCAGGGCTAGATACGATTGATTGGAGTGATTCTATCAAAGAAATCCAACGAAACTGGATTGGTAGAAGTGAAGGTGCAGAAATCGATTTTAATGTGAGTCAAACGGGTCACGCTCTTCGGGTTTTCACCACGCGTCCAGATACATTATTCGGTGCAACGTATATGGTTATAGCTCCCGAACACGAGTTATTACAAGATATTTGTTCTGAGGAACAGCGGGGTTCTGTGATTGCCTATGCGGAAAAAGCAAAAAATCGCTCCGAAATAGATCGTATGGCCGATACCTCTAAAACAGGAGTTTTCACCGGTGCATACGCTATAAACCCATTCACCAATCTAGAAATACCCGTTTGGACGAGTGACTATGTACTCGCAAGCTATGGGACGGGTGCAATCATGGCGGTACCGGCACATGATGAGCGTGATTTTGAATTTGCAAAGACCTTTGACCTACCCATTACGGCGGTAATCAAACCAGAAAATGAAGAAATCACTCTTCCATTAACCGAAGCACTCAGTAGTAAAGAAGGCGTTTGTTTTGAATCAGGCTTTCTAAATGGACTTAATGTTAAAGATGCTATTGTAAAGGCCATTCAAGAAATAGAGAATCGAGGAATAGGTACCAAAAAGATAAACTACAAGTTGCGCGAGGCAGGATTTGGCCGACAGCGTTACTGGGGTGAACCCTTTCCAATCACTTATAAAAACGATCAACCCGAGCTAGTAAAACAACTACCCGTCGAACTTCCGGAAGTCGAAAGTTACAAGCCAACAGGTACTGGTGAGAGCCCTCTTGCTGCCGTTTCAGAGTGGGTTAATTCAGCTGAAGGTATGCGCGAAACCGATACCATGCCTGGTTGGGCTGGAAGTAGCTGGTATTTCTTACGATATACCGATCCAAATAATTTAGAGGCCTTTGCTTCTAAAGAAGCTCTTTCATATTGGAAAAACGTTGATCTGTATGTTGGTGGGAGCGAGCACGCCACAGGGCACCTTTTATACAGTAGATTCTGGACAAAGTTCCTTTACGATTTAGGATATCTAAGTTGGGATGAGCCTTTCCAAAAATTGGTAAACCAAGGCATGATCATGGGTGAAGATGGTCAAAAAATGAGTAAAAGATGGGGAAATGTGGTTAACCCGGATGATGTTTGCGAACAATACGGCGCAGATACCCTACGTCTATATGAGATGTTCTTAGGACCCTTAGAAGATAGCAAACCATGGAATACCAATGGTATTGAAGGTGTATCAAGGTTCCTTGGTAAATTTTGGCGTCTATTCTACAATAATGAAGCCTTCTCGGTAACCGATGAAAAAGCGACTGAAGAGGAACTGAAAATCCTTCATAAAACCATCAAAAAAATAACCGAGGATATCCCTAAAATGAGTTTCAACACTTCGGTTTCAGCATTTATGATGTGCGTGAATGACCTAACCAGTTTAAAATGTCACAAAAGGGAAGTACTCGAACCTTTATTGATATTACTTGCTCCATTTGCCCCTCATATCACCGAAGAACTATGGGAGCAATTAGGACGTACTGAAAGCATTCACACCGCTACATGGCCCGATTATAACGAAGATTATATTAAGGAGAATGCTTTCACTTATCCCGTAAGTATTAACGGTAAAATGCGCACACAATTAACGCTTCCAGTAAACATGAATAAAGAAGACGTAGAAAAAGAAGTATTGGCAAATGAAGTGGTACTTAAATGGACCGAAGGTAAGGCACCGAAAAAAGTAATAGTGGTTCCTAACCGAATTGTGAATGTTGTAATTTAAACTTCAACAGATACTATTTTCACCTCTTGGTCTTCACAGTTGACCAACATACCTGTGCGAATTTTTTTTCGGCGTTGGGTTTCTACATCCCCATCAACTGAAACGTATCCTGAGTCAATTAGCTCGTGCGCATGCCCACCGGTTTCTGCCCAACCTAAAGCCTTAAGGAGCTGATTTAAGGGAATGAACTCGGTTTTGAGTTCGAATGTTTGCATGGTGATTTTAAACTGCGAAACTTTCACCACAGCCACAGGTGCGGGCTGCATTCGGATTTACGAAATTGAATCCTTTTCCATTTAAGCCGTCCGAAAAGTCTAATTCCGTACCACATAAATAAAGGAAGCTTTTCATATCACAAACGATTTTTAAAGAATCATCGCCAAACTCCATATCTCCATTTTGTGACTCATCATCAAAATCGAGCTCATAAGAAAGACCCGAACAGCCACCACCCTTAACACCCACACGAACAAAATAATGGTTAGGTGATATTTCAGCCTCACTCATGAGGTCGTACACCTTTTGACGTGCTTTATCGGTGATGGTTATGGCGTTCGGATCCTGTATCATATTGAATTAATGAATAGATTTCTCTGCTTCTAAAGGCTCAAGTCCTTTCTTCACACGATAATCATTGATGGCAGCCTTGATTGCGTCCTCAGCTAAGACCGAACAATGTATTTTAACTGGAGGTAGAGCCAATTCTTCAACAATCTCCATGTTGTCAATTTCAAGTGCTTCATCTACAGACTTACCCTTAAGCCATTCTGTAGCCAATGAAGAAGAAGCAATGGCTGACCCACAACCAAAGGTTTTAAACTTAGCATCTTCAATTACACCTTCGTCACTCACTTGAATTTGTAAACGCATTACGTCTCCACACTCGGGAGCACCGACTAATCCTGTACCCACGCTTTCACTACTTTTATCTAATGTTCCGATGTTACGCGGATTGGTGTAATGATCAATTACTTTATCTGAATATGCCATAATTATGGTAAAATTATTTAAACTCTTTCTAAATTACAAAATTTATCGATGGGATTAATGCTCGGTCCACTCAATAGATTTGAGATCAATTCCTTCTTTGAACATCTCCCATAATGGGCTCATATCTCTAAGTTTATTCACTGCGTCGGTAACACACTTAATGGTGAAATCAATTTCTTCATCTGTGGTGAATCGACCCAATCCGAAACGAATACTGCTATGAGCTAGTTCGTCATCTAAACCAAGATTCTTTAAAACATAACTGGGCTCCAATGAAGCAGAAGTACAAGCTGAACCTGAAGAGACTGCCACATCTTTGATACCCATCATGAGGCCTTCTCCCTCCACATATTTAAATGAAATATTAGTGGTGTGAGGCAAACGGTGTTCTTTTGTACCATTAACGTATGCTTCTTCCAATTGCAAGAGGGCGTTTTCTAATTTATCACGCATTTTGCTCAACCTCGCGGCATCCGTATCCATTTCAGCCATTGCAATTTCACATGCTTTCCCGAATCCAACTATACCGGGTACATTTAATGTTCCGCTTCTCATTCCGCGCTCGTGACCACCGCCATCGATTTGTGCAGTAACTTTGACTCTTGGATTTTTACGACGAACGTATAATGCACCAACGCCCTTCGGTCCGTACATTTTATGAGCCGTAAAACTCAATAAATCGATGTTATCATCGATAACACTCACCGGTATTTTACCTACGGCCTGAGTAGCATCCGTATGAAATAAAATCCCCTTCTCTTTACAAAGCGCTCCAATCTCACGTATAGGTTGAATTACCCCTAGTTCATTATTAGCGTACATCACAGAAACCAAAACAGTATTTGGTTTAATCGCCTCTTGAATTTGTTCAATAGTTATCAAACCATTCTCTGCTACTGGCAAATAGGTTACTTCTGCCCCTAATTTTTCTAAATGTTTACACGCATCTAATATCGCTTTATGTTCAGTTGAAACCGTGATGAAATGATTTCCTTTGGCTGCATACATTTCATAAACACCTTTCAAAGCAAGGTTATTACTCTCGGTAGCGCCACTTGTGAAAATGATTTCTTTTGAATTTGCTCCGATGATCTTAGCGATCTGTTCGCGGGCATAATCTACTCCCTCTTCCGTCTTCCAGCCATAAGCGTGGCTTCTACTTGCAGCGTTTCCATAATCCTTCAAAAAATATGGCGTCATCGCTTCGAAAACTCTTGGATCACACTTAGTGGTAGAGTTGTTATCGAGATATATTGGTAATTGCATATTGTCGTATTGTACTATTTAGACATTTTCTAAACAACAAAATTAACAATACTAAGCCACAATAGATTGCGATTGACCTTAATTTGTAGTTGAAACTTTGTTTTTTGAAGAATTATGCCAAAAAAATTAGAACATATTGGAATTGCGGTGAAAGATTTGGGAAAGTCTGAAGTGCTTTTTGAAAAGCTCTTAAACACTTCTTCCTATAAGCGCGAAGAGGTTGCATCTGAGGGAGTCATCACATCTTTCTTTCGAATTGGAGAGATAAAAATAGAATTATTGGCTGCTACCAACCCAGACAGTCCAATCGCAAAATTCATAGACAAAAAGGGAGAAGGCATACACCATCTTGCCTTTGAGTCAGATTCAATCAATGATGAGCTTGAACATCTAAATAATGAGGGCATCGAGCTAATTCATCAACAACCTAAAGATGGTGCTGATAACAAGGAAATCGCCTTTTTACATCCGAAAAGCACTGGGGGTGTTCTTTGGGAACTTTGCCAAGAAAAGAAAGCTTAAATCACAAGAAAAAGTCGAAGCTATCCCCGCGAAGTCCCAAACGAAGGGTTTCTAGGGGCAATACCTCATGTGGGGCAATATTTCCAAGATTCACATTGCTACCGTATAAACTCAAGAACCACACCTGTTGGGATTTTTGTGGAGCTTCCCAAATAACCTTTTCAATTGGAATTTTACGAATAATCTCAGCTACCAACCCCGAACGCACCTCTCCTGAATTTCTAAAAATACCTACTGTACCGGATTCTCTAGCCTCCCCAATAACTTTCCAAGCCCCTGCTTCCAACTCGCGTTCCATTTGCTCAATCCACTCATAAGGCGGAATGATTTTTTCAGCATCCTTAGAGCCTACTTCACTGAGAACGTGATAATCTTTAGACAATTCCTGTATGTATTGACATTTATCCAAATGCGGCAGTTCCAAAGATCCATCAGAAACCTCCACATGCGTTATCTTGGTTTTCTCGAGTAATCGTCGATAATCATCAAATTGATCACGAACGATGTAAGCCTCAAATAACGTACCTCCAAAGTATACGGGAATATTTGCCTCGCGATATAATCGAAGCTTTTCATCCAACTTTTTGGTAACAAAACTGGTTCCGAAACCTAATTTCACGATATCGACAAAATCGGAAGAATTATCCAAGAAATCGCTTGTTTCCCTAAGAGACAAGCCCTTATCCATCACCATGGTCAATCCAGTGTTCCTCGGTTTTTGGCTGCGATCCGGAAGATTTTTTAAAGCAAAGAGTTCGTTATTCATTCGTGTTTTTACCCTGTGTAAATTTGCTGATAAGCGTAATAATCTTCACAGAGTTCTTTAATTCGGGGGCAAAAGTAAAAATTCCTTGGTACTCAGACGAATCTATTTCTAATGCCTTTTCTAAAATCATCAACCCCATATCCTTGCTACCAGTTAAATAAAATAATGTCGCTAATCGATATAGCAGTTGAATACTATGCGGGTTGTTTTCTAAACCCTTCTCTGTAATTTGAAGAGCTTCAGGCGAGTCTCCTGTTTCGTGTAAGGCAATTCCCCAATCCAACCATACTTCAGATTCAAATGGAAACTGCTCAGATAATTCAGTATATAGCTCTGTCCATTTTTCAGTCATGTGACAACCAAAATATGCACTAGCCAAAACCACTCCATAGTCTACTTCTAAAGAATCAATCTGATATGCCTTTTCTAAATAGGGAAGAGCTAATTGATGTTGACCATTATGATGATAAGTTAACCCTAAGCTATACCAACTTTCTCCGTCTGTAGGGTGCAATCGAATGATTTGCTTGTATTCTTCACGAGAGGACTCGGATTCTCCCAACTCATGCAAACTCCATGCATATAGTCCTTGAGCTGATTCCAGTGACTTTTTCGGGAATCTTTGTTTTAAAGCGATGTACTCGTCTTTAACCCGTTGAAAATCTGATAACTCATATAGCGATTCGATCATTCCTAACCAAGCGTCAGCGAAGTTTTCGTTTATCGTAACAGCATAATCAAAGGCTTCTACTGCCTTTTGATATTTTTCTACAGAGTGATTCGCAAGACCTAGGCAATACCATGCATGGGCCATATATGGCTCCGCATCTATCTGGGCCTCGATGGCTGGAATCAACATTTTAACTAAATGTGGCTCGTCAGAACGATGCAAGTATCTCTCCAAAATGGGTATTACATCCCCTTTACATTGAACGGTTTTTTTAGCGATAGGGTCAACGAGTTCAAATTGCTCAAAATGAAGGGTCATTTCCAAGAAATCTTCAAGAAGTGCTTCATCATTTCCAATCATTTCTAGGGTATCCTTTAGCTTATCAAATGCTAATTTTCGAGCACCTTCATGCGAATGAACAATCGACCTCATCATGGCCAATGACGGCTCTAATGGAATATACTCCTCGGCTTCATCAAGATACTTGTGCGATTTTCGATATTTCCCGTCACGGAGTAAATGTTCCACCATATGAAGGGTAAAAATGGGTATATAAGGAAAAGACTGTATCCCCATTTCAATCACCATTTTTGTGTATTTATCCATCAAAAATGGGCTTCGTTCATTGGGCCACTCTGTGGTGTAGTAACGATACAACTGTATCAATTCACGGGCTGTGAAGTTCTCTCGATTCCGCGATTCAAAATCACTAGCAAGCGCGTCTATCTCGCCCGGAAGTGAATCAAATGAATCATCGAAATCCTCATCATCCCAATCTGATGGAAAGAAACTCATAAACCAAATTTAAATAAAGAGTGATAGGCCGCCATATTAGTAGCGCCTACTTTTCCATAAGTTAATAACAACAACTTACTTATATTGATTAAGCAGACTTAATATCTGCTCTTCATTTAACGCTCCTTCAGAGCGAAAAACAACTTCTCCTTTCTTGAAAAGCATTACCGTTGGATACGCTCGGATATTATACCTCCCCGCAATGCTCATCTGAGCTTCCGCATCCACCTGTATGATATTGAATTCTTGATGTTCTTCTTTTACCTTCTTCACATGGGGATCCATTTGCTTACAGGGTCCGCACCAGGTAGTATAAAAGTCTACCATCGTAAGTTTATCTTGAGCGATGGTTTCCAAAAAATCTTCGGTTGAAACCTCAACGTCTTTGACTCCATTCATATCGCATTGAACAAACATGAAAGAGGCCATAAATACCAAGATACTTGCCAGGGCTGAGAATTTTTGTGTTGAAGTTTTCATTGTACAAATTTACTTATTACAAAAATAAATACCTTTGTTTCGTGTCGGATAAAACCATTCACCTATCGGTGGTTGTTCCCTTGTATAACGAGGAGAATAACGTGGAAAAACTCCATAACAGGCTTCAAACGAGTTTGCAACAAATGCAAATCAATTATGAAGTGGTTTTTATTAATGACGGAAGTAGAGACAAAACCCTCCCTTTGGTACTCAAACTAGCACAGGAAAATCCAAGTCTCAGATATATTGATCTGTCTAGAAATTTTGGACACCAATTAGCCATATTTGCGGGAATAGAAAACGCTAGAGGCGAATATATTTTGGTGATGGACGGTGATGGGCAAGATCCACCAGAGATTATTCCAGATCTATACGAAAAGGCAAAAAGCGGATATGAAGTAGTGTATGCTAAACGAAGAAAAAGAGACGGGGAGAGTTTCTTAAAAAAGTTCACGGCAAAAATATTCTATCGCACACTTGCAAAAATTACCAGTATTGAAATCCCCGTTGATACTGGAGATTTTCGCATTATTCACCGAAAGATTCGCGACATTTTAGTAAAAATGCCCGAACAACATAAATATATTAGGGGTCAAATCGCTTGGATAGGGTTTAATCAAACCTACCTAGAATACGACCGTCAGGAGCGAATGTCGGGTGAAACAAAATTCTCTTACGGAAAGATGATGCGTTTTGCGCTAGATGGAATCAGCAGTTTTTCAACATGGCCATTGAAAATGGCTACTATTAGCGGGTTTGTCGTTTCTGGGGTTGCCTTTCTATTGATCATTTACAGCTTGTACCAAAAGTTTTTTGGATATACAGAACGAGGTTGGACCTCTATGCAGATCAGTATTCTTTTCCTAGGAGGCATTCAATTACTAGGAATTGGCATACTAGGTGAATACATCGGAAGAATGAACGATAACGTTAAAAATCGGCCGCATTACATCATTCGCGACAGCAATATCCGTAGGGATGAGTAAAAACAAAACCTTATTATTTTGGGCCATTGCTATTGGCTTATTTATCCTGTTTGGTCTTTACCAATACCTGCCTTATGGTCCCTATGGAATGCACCAAGGAGCACAAGCCGACAGGGCATGTATCGGACTCAATTACTATCAAGAATCAATGAATTTCTTCGAGCCTCGCGTGATGGAATCTCGAAACATGAAAGGCGTTACAGGTATGGAGTTCCCCATCATTGCCTATGCGTCTGCGATGATTTATCAGCTTATCGGTTATAACCACCTCATATATAGGGTAATTGAGGCACTTATTTTCTTACTCGGACAATGGGCAGTTTGGCAGATTGGATCATACTTTATTACCAAACCATTACATCGAGCATTAATACAAATCGCTTGGATTTCCTCTCCAATTCTTGTGTTCTACAGCAATAATTTTCTACCTGAGGTGCCAGCTTTGTCATTCAGTTTAATGGCTTGGCATTATTTTTTCAGATACTATTACGGAATTGAACCCAAAAAATCAGCTTGGGGATTTGGACTATTTTCAATGTTGGCCGCCCTGTTGAAAATTACATATCTCATCCCCAGTATTGCAATTATTATTTTATGGGTGATTAGAAAAAAACTGCCTTTCGAATTTATCAAAAACCCTAAGGCATTATTGCTGAGTTGGGCCGTCGGCATAATACCAGTTATTGGCTGGTATACCTATTCAAAGCTCCTTACCGATATTAGCTACAATCAGCATTTCTTACAGCAAATTAATCCGCCTAGTTCTATATCTGACTTTTTTGAGAATACCCGCTACGCTTTAAATACCTGGATTGACAGCATTTATCCGAGAAATTTTATCGTTTTGCTTCTTCTAGTTTGGTTATATAGCCTTCAACGAAATATCAAACAAATCAGCTTAATCGGCGCATTAAGTATATTACTTTTTTTAGGGTTTGCTTCCATTTTCATATTGTTCAATAAACAATACAGATACCATGATTATTATTTCATTCAGGTATTGCCCTTTCTATTCTTTACCCTTCTTTACATTTATCAGACCCAGTTAAGCCAAACGATTATTCTCAAAGGGCTTGTTGGAATCATATGCGCAATTGGATTATATGCTGCGCCGGTCATCAATTATAGTCATGCCAAAAACCAGGTTAGGAGCACCTATGCGGATGGCAATTATTACTGCCAAAATGTACTGAATAACATATGGGATATGGAACCTACTCGTGCGTATATCAATCGAGAATTCGGTTCTGGAGAAATCATTGTTGCATTTGACCCTAGTCCGAATACCATGCTTTATTACCTCGGAAGACAAGGCATACGCTTAGCACCTGATTTTGAGGAAATATTAAGTGTTGGAATCATCCAGAGTAAATTAGACGAGAAAACATTAGCCCAGCCTTATATCATTATCAATGAATACTTCAATTATCCTAAAGACCACTACATTCACAAACTAATTGAAGACGAACCCGTGTTCACCACAGGAGATATCCGGATTTACAAACTGAATAAACAGGTGTTTAATTATTAACCTTAACTACTAAAGGGATAGGAAATTTGAAGGCCTATTCCGCCTCCGTGATATTTATTTGGAACAATGAAGGACTCAATTCCATTGATAAATCCATCCACGAAAACAGAACCACCACCCAAGCGAAAAGTAGGCAAACTAAAGGTTGTATTGATGTCAAAAACATCAAACCCTCCAAACGAAATACCCGGTTTAAACACTAAATTCCTTATCGGATTCCAAACGTAAGAGCCCGAAATTCTAGGTAAAAATCCAGGAACGTTTATATATTGAAAACGAATAAGATAACCTTTTTCCTTTCCGTCATATTTCCTTGATGTAAATCCAATATTGATGTGAAATGGCGTCCAAATATTACCTCTTTGACTCACTTCTGTCATACCCAATTTTGATTCAATAGAGTCTCTCTGACGATCAAACCAATTACTCACCTTGAGTTCGGCACCCGATAAACCTACCGATTGAATATTAACATCCGATGTAGGCACATCTCCTATTGGGTTTAGGTTGGTATTATCCCATTGGAATCCTCTTGAAATGGTACTGACATTATTAAGGGAAATAAAACCGAAGTTCTCGACGCTCAAGTATGCATATTTAGAATTACCCAACTTATAATAAAAATCAGCATTTAACTGCAATCCCCAGCCTGTACCACCAAACTGATAACCTGTTCCTTGTGAATAGTATGAACCGGAAATCAATACCGAATCAATATTTGAATCGGTATTGACTGAAAGGCCTTTCGTATAACCCCTGTTGAAATTCAATGCTTGAGAAAACTGTACTCCTATTCGCTTAGCGAACTTCCCTTCTGACCAACTTTTAGGTTCGAAACTAAAACGAAGATATCGTTGTGATAATTGATAAAAACTGTTCTCACCCGCCTCCTTTAAAGTCCCTATGTAAGGAGCATTCCCTCTAAATATCAAACCAAAAGCCTCTTTAGTAAATGTTGCTCCAGCAAGATTTTGAACTCCAACTTCTATTTGTTTGAGCGCATTGATCTTATCGTTGTCAATCAACTCAGGTATGGGATAAATCGCGGTATGATAATCGGTAAACAAGCCTAATCGGTTTTGATCAGACAACAGCCCTTCATATTCTTGAATATCACTTGGTGGTATATAGCCACCCGTCGCAAAACGAGATGCAAAGTTTAATGGAACCGCATTAGAACCTGTTATCGCAGAGAAACCAGCTACTTGCCGTATTCGTTTAACTTCGGTTATGGTGGTTGTCTCAGGTGTTAAAATCCCGCTATCAGGCAACATAGATCCCTTAGCGTACAAGGAAGTCCATGCTAGGGCCAATAATAACAATGTAGTTTTAAATCTATTTAGCATTAGTTATTTCTTACCTCGTACTCAAATCTGATCTTAGATCGCATATCTAGCTTTGTATTGGAATATACTTTTTGCATACTTCCTGAACCTTTGGCTTTAAGGTTTATTCCCAAATATCTTGTTTTCACCAAAGCTCCTACTTTTTCACGAGGAAGTGTAATGCTTAGGTTTGTCTTGGTTGGCTCTATGGTGTATCCCTTATCATCTGTAATGGCAGATTTTACTCCATCCGTTGGTTTGGTATCTAAATAGCCCAATGAATTAAACCCGGCATCAAACATCTGAAATTCTAAATCTAGGTCCAATGGGAAATAATTGGCTAAATCTAACATGAGCGTTGCGCTTTTGATTCTATCTACATTTCCAACCTTTGAAAAATCTACTGCTTGTGTATCCCTAAAAACCAACCCACCAAAGGCAAATGAAATTGGCATTTCCATCTTCATAAATACCTCCATTTTTGAGTTGTCAAAGACAAAATCCGTGTAATTGTTGACGTTACCATTAGGAGACACCTCGGTTTCCAAATCATAAATCAAGCGTTGGGGAAGGGCTTCAAAAAAGGATTTTATATTGGAATTGTTTACGTCAAGACTTAGACGCGTATCTGTAAAAGCATCTCGAACAAAATCGGGTTTGGTCACAAAAATTTCGTTCTTAAGAGGGTCAGCATCTAATGCAACTTGTTTCCCATCAAATTCATTGTATCCATCAAGCTGAAACAACTTGAATCTGCCATCGGTACCGATGCTATTTCTAACAACAAAATCTACCTTCAGATCCTTAAACTGAAGATCTCCATTTACCCCTTTAAATAATTCAAAACTTGTGGTATCAACACCTGTTCTTTCCAATGTATTTCCAAGATAACCTATCGCATACTCAGGTTTTAGACCCTCGAGTCGGTATTCTAGAACAATACTATCTTGTAAGCCCACTGCAAGCTTTCGACCACTACTATCTAAGGTTACCCGCAGAATTTGATGGAACGTATTTACCGTATCGGTTAATTCAGGGTCCTTCCCTCTAAAATCCAATAAATAACCCGAGAGATCGTAAATCTGTGTTTTCTCAGCCACCCCTTTACCTGCAGGCCCTGGCAAAGACAATTCCTGATAGAAACTAGAACCTCCTTTGGACGCCCCTGGCAAGGCAAGCACCATACTCATGTCCTCCTGAATGGTGCTAATTACTTTGATTTTCAACCTACCGCTTCGGACTTTAAAATACTTGATCTCAGCGCCATTCATATCCAAGGTAAGCCCTTCGTCCTGATCTATGACATCCTGTGTAGGAAAAGCGGCCACTGCGTAATTTGGACGTAAATTCCGAACACCTAATGTTAACGTAATTCCCTTGGAAGCATCAATCAAAACCGGACCTGAACTGGCTTCTGTTATCATCCGCTTGATAACCCCTTTCAGGCTCTTGGTGACTGTTTTACCAGCCAAATCAATGGTTCTCGATGACTTCCCTCCATCTGCCGCAATATTTGTGAATGAGTCTAGTGCTACCAATGAATTGTCTTCCGAATTCCTAAGTTCAAAAATGATGAGTGAAATATTTACGGGTAACTCATTAGAAATGGAAATATCTAAATACCCCGTATCAAGGGTGGCAGTTTCAAAAAACGCGCTGGCATCTACATCTGTTGGCTCCAAATCGCTTTGATCTTGTGCTGGAATCACCAACGTTTGTCCATTTAGCGCATTAAACAATGGGTTTATCTGGCCCAAGGTTATCTTATTTTTAATAATCTGATCATTCAAACGCAGTTTTCTGAGATTAAACGATTCGTTTATTCCCGTATCAGAAGCTTGTAAATCAGCAATTCGAGAGGTATAAACATTATTCGCATACTCTAGCGGATAACCCGGATCACTGGCACCAGAGCGTAAATATTTAT
>VMCP01000182.1 GCA_008081305.1 Bacteroidota bacterium
CATCCACATCACACGCCCCCCACTCATGATGAACTGGTCAATTAAGTATAGCTCTTGATTGCTGTAATCTTGAAGAGGCTTTACGATGATCAATAAATCATTCAGGTTCAATCTACGGTGCAAACCATTGATGAATACCTGATCCGCATTTTCTGGATTTTGTTTTATTTGTTCGGCCCAAGGCGCTGCTGCATTGGGGTCCGAGAAATTCATGTTTAAGGCAGAAATGTTGTAGTATTTCGTTAATTCTCGAGCAAAACTAGAGACATCCGCTCCAATCATCTCGCCGCTACCGTCAGCCACGACGATACTTTTACTCTTATCGGTGGAAACTTGTCTGATACCATTGGCTAACTCATATTCGATGTTGTCGATAGCTTTAGAGATGTTTTCATCGGGCGACAGGGCTACATCGTAATCAAAGAAATTGATGGTAGCTCTTTTGCTGCCGTAAAAAATCTCAGCGCCAGGTAAAAGGTATTTGATTCTTGTTTCGTCCGCATTTTCGCGATCAATGTCTCTCACTGGATTGATGCCTTTCTCTACATACCCCTGTAGCATCTTTTCCATTTCGCCTTCCTTGACGTCATCAAATGGATTGATGATTTCTAATTCAATTTGCTGTCCACTTGCTTCTCTAAATTCTAAGGTTAAATCCCGTATTTCTAGTTTGAGCCGTTTGAACTTCGCCGACATTTCACCATCTAAGAACAGCTTGATATAAAGCTTTTCATCAAGTTTGCCACAGAGTCTCTTACTGGTTTCACTCAGCGTAAATCGTTTCTCCTCGGTAAGGTCAAGCCTTTGGTAATATATGTTACCTAGTGTATTGGCAATAATTACCACAATTAGAACGGTTAATAAGTTGAGGTAAGATTGCAGTCGTTTGTTTGTCTTCTTCATCACCACTTTCTGCTTTCTAAAACCAACTTTGTTAATCCCAAAAAGACGGAACTAAACCCTAAAAAATAAACCACATCTCTAGTATCGATGACTCCTCGACTGATAGAGTCGTAGTGAAACTCAAGTCCGAACCAGGATAAACTTCTTCCGATTTGATCCAACCAACTCACATCTCCCAAAAGTTGTAAAACCGTGAGGAAGAAAAATGAAATCAGCATGGAAACCAATAATGCAACAATTTGATTATCGGTAATAGAGCTACTAAATAGCCCAACTGCGGTGTAGCAGGATGCAAGCAAAATCAGCCCGAAGTAACTACCAATCATGGAGCCCCAGTCAACGTTTCCGACCGGCGATGCCAATTCATTAATCGTAAAAGCATACACAAGAGTCAGTGCTAACGTAAAAACGATAAGCGTGAGGGATGCAAAGAATTTACTTAATACAATGGCTGTATCGGTGATGGGTTTGGTCGTAAGAATTTCCATGGTGCCCAGCCTCTTCTCATCTGAGATGCTTTTCATGGTAACCGCAGAAACCAAGAAAATCAATATGTAAGGAGCGATATCAAACATCACTTGTAACGATGCAATACCCAAGTCAAAGACATTGTTCCCACTCACAAACCACAAGAACAGTCCAGTAAGGATAAGGAAAACACTCATTACAATATAGGCAATGAAGGAACCTAGAAAACTCCGAATTTCTCGTTTATATAGCGTCCACATTGCTTGTCAATCGTTTAAAAATGATTTCGAGGGATTCGTTTTGTGGTCCCCTTAATGATTCAATAGAATCATCAGCCACGATATTTCCTTTATTGATCATAATAACACGAGAACACATGGCCTCAACTTCCTGCATGATATGTGTGCTAAGCATTACGGTTTTATTCTTACCTAACTCTTTAATCACATTTCGCATTTCCTCTACCTGCAATGGGTCAAGTCCACTTGTGGGTTCATCTAGAATCAAAACATCAGGATTATGTAAAAGGGCTTGAGCCAAGCCAACGCGTTGACGATATCCTTTCGATAACTGACCGATGCGCTTGTGTCTTTCGGGTTGTAGGCGCGTGGTCTCAATGGCTTGTTCTACGGCTTTTTTAGTCTCCTTTACACCTGATAAACCGGCCATAAAGCGCAGGTATTCGGTGATGTACATCTCTGGATATAACGGGTTGTTCTCTGGAAGATATCCTACAATTTTTCTTACGGCCAAACTGTCTTCAACCATGTCTATATCACAAACTTTACCTCCACCAGTAGTCGGAGGAATGTACCCTGTAATAATTTTCATGGTGGTGGATTTTCCCGCGCCGTTAGGGCCAAGAAAACCAACAATTTCACCTGTTTTTATAGTAAATGAGATATCGTTTACGGCTTTTTGCTTGCCATAGTGTTTACTCAGATGTTCTACTGAAATGCTCACGCTAACTACAAATTTAAGCTTACCTCATCGATTACCCTTAAATAGTGGCATTTTTATCAAAACATTCGTTTGCTTCGCTTACTTCTTGGGACGTCGAAAGTTTCAGCATGTATAAACAACGATTGTTGTTTCAATCTATTCTGCTGGAAATCAATAAATAATTCTGGATCTATAGGCCTGCCTAAAAATCGTGTTTCAAAGTGTAAATGCGCTCCCGTACTTCTACCCGTACTTCCACCAAGGCCAATTAAAGTACCAGCATGAACCGTATCGTTTTTAACAACAAACCGTTTTTGTAAATGGGCATAGAGTGTTTCTAAACCATTTTCATGTCGGATAATAATATAATTCCCGTAGCCTCTACCGTATTTACTAACTCTTACAACTCCATCGAATGCAGCATTAACAGTATCACCCCAGTGCAGTTGTAGGTCAATGCCAGAATGTACACGTCTTCCACGCCAACCGAATGTAGAATTCACTCTACCTAGGTTCGGCATATGAAAAGAACAATGGACTGTATCCGTAAGAGTTAGACAAATGCTATCTACTAGCAATGATACTTCAAACCCATAGGGATTGAGTCGGTTGCTCTTCATGGCATAGTCGAGTGCGAGTTCTGGGTATTTTATGTTAAATAAAGAGCTATCAATTTTTGCCTTATCTAACGTATCTATTGGAACAGCAGTGTGCGTAGAAAACGAAAAAGATGGCTTAGTTAGCAACCCCAGTAATAGGATTGAAAAATAACGTAGCATCTTTTTGGTCTTCATGGAGTTGTTTAATCAGGTACTGCAAAGATTCGAATTTCTTTTCAGCTCGGTGGTATTTCATCAAGCGTAATTCCAGACGTTTGTCGTATAGATCACCTTTATAATCCAATAGATGGGCTTCAACACTTAATGGAAAATCCCCAACAGTCGGTTTTTTTCCAATGTTGACCATACACGGGATTTCTATTTCATCAAATGCTGCCATTCCAAAGTAAACCCCGATTGGAGGGATTAATTTTAGAGGCTCTTCAACCTGTATATTGGCTGTAGGAAACCCAATTTCGCGTCCTCTTTTTTCGCCATGAATGACGGTACCGGAAACGGGGTAAGAGTAACCAAGTAAATCGTTTGATAATCCTAAGTTACCCTTGGTAAGGCTTTTTCTGATTCGGGTAGAAGAAATGGCGATGTCATCGATTTCTTTGGCGGCAATTTCAGTAACCCCAAATCCATGACTCGAACCAAGGCTCTTTAATAATTCAAAGTTGCCTTCTCTCTTATGCCCAAAACGATGGTCATATCCCACAACGATTTCTTTCACGCCGATGGCCTCCAATAGAACTTTTCTCACAAATTCTTCGGGAGATAACACAGCAATTTCTTTGGTAAACTCCAAAACTAAAACCACGTCGATTCCATGTTGGAGCACGCGATTACTCTTTTCTTCAATGGAATTTAAAATTTGTGGATTCCATTGTTTAGGCTGAACTATAGTTCGAGGATGAGGATGAAAAGTGATCAACATACTTGGGGCATTTTGAGCTTTTGCTCTTTCCACCACTTGCTTTAGTACGCTTCGATGCCCTTTATGAACGCCGTCAAATGTGCCTTGTGTTACCACAAAACCTTTTTCTGATAGATTGTTTAATCCAAATATGACGCCGCGTTTCACTCGGCGCAAAGTTCGTAATAAACCCTATTTTTGCAAAACATGAACCGCCTTTTCACCCCATTTATATGTGCCTTGGTCTGTTGGGTTTCAAATGCTACTGCTCAAAGTGGAGGAACGGGTGTAATGTCTGTTTTTGATCTTCCTTTACATGCTCGATCAATGGCATGGGGTGGTTACCTTTTGGCTTCGCCGCTATCTGATGTACAGTTTGCGATCAATAATCCGGGCTTACTGAACAAAGAACTGAGTGGTCAGTATGGGGCAACATTCGGCAGCATAGCCCCAGGAGTGAGGCAAGGTGGTGCGGCATATGCTCATGCGATTGGCAATCATAACCTTTCTTTACATGCTCAGTATCTTGATTATGGTACCATGGAGGGCTATGATGCAGGGGGGAACTATCAAGGTGATATCATGGCGAATGAGATGAAATTCACTCTTGGCTATGCGAGAGAAGTAATACCGCGTTTAGATGTAGGTTCCCAACTCGGTTTTGGATATTCGGTTTTAGGGCCTTACGTCAGTACTGCGGCATTTGTTAACCTTGGAGCTCACTATTCTCGGTCAGATACTGGGATATATTGGGGATTAGTGGTGAAAAATTTGGGAATGCAATTGATTTCATACCGAGGTGCCGATCGCGAGCCCTTACCTTTTAACATTCAATTGGGTGCGACTTACAAGCCCTTACATATGCCCTTTAGATTCCATGCAACGCTGCATACGCTTCAAAAATGGGATATAACCTACAACCAATATTTGGGAACGGGTCAACTAGACTTAAATGGAAACCCAATACAAAATGAAGTGGCTTCTTTTGGAGAGAAAGCCATGAGGCATTTATCTCTTGGTGGAGAATTGGTTTTGGGTAAACATTTGGGTGTTCTAATTGGTTACAATCATCAGCGTCGAATGGAGATGTCGCCTTCTATTCGCGGTGGATTAGCTGGCTTTGGCTGGGGTATCAGAATCAAAGTGTGGAAATACCACCTTACGTACGCGAGTGCAAGTTTATTCCCAGGTCAAAATACCAATACCTTAAGCTTGTCGCTAATTCCAAGTTTTTACAATTAATGACGAAAAAAATTAATATAGCCATCGATGGCTACAGTTCATGTGGGAAAGGAACGCTAGCGAAAAGCCTGGCTAAAAAACTCAATTATATCTTTATCGATAGTGGATCCATGTACCGGGCAGTAGCTTTGTATTTGTTAGAAAATGATATTCCTGTCTCTGATGTTGAACGTGTTGGTAGTGAGCTAAAAGGTATTGAGTTAGACTTTAAGTTTAACGCACAATCTGATCAATTTGAAATACATCTTAATCAAAGAAATGTTTCAAAGAGAATCAGAGAAATGGATGTTGCAGGGATCGTTAGCCACGTGGCAAAGATTTCAGAAGTGCGTCGTTTCTTAGTGAAAATGCAGCAGGAGATAGGTAAAGATAAAGGAGTGGTGATGGATGGAAGGGATATCGGAACGGTTGTTTTCCCTGAGGCAGAGCTGAAAATATTCATGACGGCCTCCGTTGAAATCCGCGCCGAAAGGAGATACAAGGAGTTAGTACAAGCAGGTAGTGATATCACCTTGGAGGAAGTGGCTGAGAACTTATCAAATCGAGACCAAATTGATTCTCAGAGAGATGATAGTCCATTAACCATGAATGATGATTACCGAATATTGGATAACTCCGACCTTAATCAAGAAGAACAATTGGCTCTTGCATTAACTTGGGTAGAAGCGGTATCATAGCGGGAAAAGGTTAACTTTGCAGCATGAGAAGAAAACTCGTAGCAGGTAATTGGAAAATGCATAAGAATCTGACGGAAAGTCAGGCATTGATCACCGAAATAAGGGGCATCGTTAGGGATGAATTTCGCAAGAGTCAGGCGGAAATCGTGGTTTGTCCAACTGCTTTAGCGTTGGCATCTGCTGCCAAACTCGTAGAAGGTACAGATGTACAAATCGGAGCTCAAAATATTCACGAGGCAATAGAGGGCGCTTTTACCGGTGAATGGTCAGCGCAGATGCTTTCGAGCATATCAGTTACACATGCCATTATAGGTCACAGTGAGCGTCGTCAGTACTTTAATGAAACATCTAAGCAGTGTTCATTAAAAATAAAAAGTGCAGTTTCAGAGGGAATAACCTCCCTATATTGTGTTGGAGAAACGCTCGAGGAGCGTGAGTCAGAGAAACATTTTGAAGTAATAGAAGACCAATTAAACGAGGGTTTGGAAGGCATCACAGCAGATGAAATGTCAAATGTTGTTATTGCTTACGAACCGGTTTGGGCAATTGGCACGGGTAAAACTGCTTCCTCAGATCAAGCTCAAGAAGTTCATGCCTTCATTCGCGCGCAAGTAGAGAAGAAATACGGTAAAGCCATTTCCGATACCATTCGTATTTTATATGGTGGAAGTGTGAAACCAGGCAATGCTGGAGAATTGTTTTCTCAAGCGGATATAGATGGCGGATTAATCGGCGGAGCAAGCTTAAAAGCAAGAGACTTTTTTGAAATAATTCAAGCAGCGGTTTAAAGGACTGTTGAAGGAATGTTCTTAGCTTAAAGCGTTGGGTAATACTCAGCGCTTTTTTTCGTTTTAACTTTACACCCTATGTCCCGTTTATTGCGATTTGGCCTCAGTATGTTTTTGTTGTCTGTGATGCAACTTTCCTATGGTCAAGATGTGAAGAGATTTAGCAATGACCCCGTCACTTTTATTGCCGAATTAGAAGTAAAATATTCTCAAATCAAGGATAGAAAAGTTGTAAAAGAGTTTGAAGAGTTTAAGCTCAATTGGCTTAACGGCAAGTATAATCCAGAACAGCAACGATATCTGATTAAGATATCCAATAAAATGTTGGAACAGAGGATGAATCTAACACCTGTTTTTCTACTTTTTTACAAGGACTATACACAGAGTTTAGACAATAAATTGTTGGGGGAGTGGAAGGCTATCGCAGATCAATTGGTATCCCGAGGGAATTCGGACTTTCTATCTTTTTTGAAGGTGACCAATGGCTTGTTGTACAATAACAGATTGTTCGAGCGTGGTGATCGTTTTTGGGAGTTTGACTCCACGGAGTATCATATGAAATTTGAAAATGAGCGATTAGCCATTGTCTTTGATGATGTCTTACTCAGAGGTGTGGCCATAAATGACACCATCGAGATTTCTACAAAAGGTGTATGTTACCCTTTGGAACCATTATGGGAAGGAGTTAAAGGAGAGACAAGCCTTTCAAGAAAGTTTCCTAATGAAAATACAAAAATTTCGTTCAATGAATTCGCTATCAAATTGGATGATTTCAGATATTCTGTGGATACCGTACTATTTCATTATCCAAGATTTTTTGAAACGCCCGTTGCCGGTTCATACAAGGATGAATTACAAGACTTTTTCAATGAAGCATTAAAAAGGAAGTCAAAGTTTCCTCAATTTGTGTCCTTCCAAAATGATTTAAAGATTAAAGGTATCGTGGGTAAGCAGTCCGTTTTTACTGGGGGATTCTCACTTTTAGGCAATGTGATTAACACGGCAACAGTAGATGGGAAACCTTCTTACATCGATATTTTCTTTAAGGATAAAAAGAAGTCTACGCTCAAAAGTAAAGGCTTCCGTATTGCTAATGGGATCGCCTCTGCTGAAAAAATTGAGTTTAAAATGTATCTCGATTCTGGCGCAACGATTTTTCATCCATCCATAAATGTGAGTTTCAATTATGCAGAGAACCAGTTAGTACTTGAAAAAGGGGAAGACGGATTAATGCGAGGTGTATTTGAGGATAATTATCACAATATGAGCATTGATGTACAAACCATGCGTTGGAAAATCGATGAGCCTTTTGTGGACTTTGATAACTTCAACAACGATAAACCTGCCATTTTCGAATCAAATGACTTCTACCGTCAGATCTATTACGATAAAATTCAAGGGGTATTACCTGCGAATCCTTTGGAATTGATTTACAGGTTTTACTTAAGAATGCCCCCAGATCCATTAGAAAGAGATTTAAAGAAATTATTAAAGAAGCTTTACTTGAGTAAGCCCCGAGACAATGAAAGAATTAAGCAAGTTGCGGCGCGCTTATCCCAAAGGAAAAGAGAACGTAAAGCCAAATATATAACGCCAGAGAGGCGCACCTTTACGTTACAAGAGTATTGCGAATATTATGATTGCGTTCCAAATGCCATGGAGCATCCATTCATTGATTTACACGATAATGGGTATGTTGTGTATGATTTTGAGAATGATACGGTCAGGATTACGGATAAACTGTTCAACTATATCTACTGTAATAAGAAATCTAAAGATTACGATGTTATTCGTTTATCGAGTGTGATTGCTGCTAGACCTAATGCCACATTGAATATTCTATCCAATGAGATGAATATTGAAGGTGTGGCGGCCTTTAATTTCTCCGATTCTCAAACCGTATATGTGGTGCCTAAAGAACAACAAGTCAAATTAACAAAAAACAGGACGCTTGAATTTGGAGGAAAGGTAAGTGCTGGACGTTTTGAGTTCTATGGAGATAAATACACCTTTAACTACCCAAGGTTTGATGTGTATTTTGAAGTGATTGATTCGATGAAAATGTATTTCCCCGACGAGTCCGGAGTCCGTTTAAGGCCGGTTAAATCTGTGTTTAGAAATATTGGTGGTCCCTTATTTATTGATAAACCCAACAACAAATCAGGTAATATAGATTATCCGGAATACCCCATATTTAAGTCAAACCGCGGAGGAGATGTGCTCTACGATAAACCAAGTATCCATGGTGGGCAATATATCGCGGATCGCTTCAAATTTACCGTAGACCCGTTTACGATCGATAGCTTAGATAATTTTACTATTGACGGTTTGAAATTTGATGGGACCTTCTATTCAGCAGATATTTTTCCGGTTTTTAGACATTACGTATACATTCAACCAGATTATAGCTTAGGTTTTGTAAAAACCACGCCTGCTGGCGGCCTACCTATGTATAAAGGGAAAGGAAAGGGAGATATGACTTTGAACTTATCCGAAGTAGGTTTTTATGGTGAGACTGGTGGCATTGACTATGAAACTTCAAAAACGAAGTTTTCAAGGATATTAATGCTTCCCGATAGTACGGTGGGCCCGATCAATACATATGATTTGAATGAAAGTACGCTGTATGCCGAGGCTCATACACAAAATGCAGAACTCACTTGGTTACCGTATCAAGATAAATACAAGATTACAACCAAAGAGTGGCCGATGAAGACCTTTGCCGCAGCACATGATTTTCGTGGTACCACCACACAATCACCAAGGAAATTACTAGGTGATGGTTTATTGAAATGGGATTTAGCGGAATTTGAAAGCCGTGAAATGCATCTTCAACCGAAAAAATCAGTGGCCCAACAGGCTAATTTGAGGATATACACTCAAGATACCTCAAAGATGGCATTTGCCTCTAATAATATTAATGGTGAAATGGACTTCCAAAGCCGGGTGGGTAGTTTTAGGTCAAATGTTCCAGGACAGATTACCAAGTTTCCATTCAATATGTACCAAACTAATCTGAGCGATTATATATGGAAGATGGATGCTAAAACCATTTCTGCAAATGTGGGAAGTACGATGGCAGGTATTACGCCTGACTTTATGAGTATCAATGAACGGCAAGATAGCCTGCATTTTGAGGGTAGAAAAGGGTTGTACAGCTTGGAAGATTACACACTAAAAGTTTCAGAAATACCTCATATTGACTTTGCAGATTCACGATTGTTCCTTTCAGACGGCAAGGTAACGATCAGAGAGCGTGCTAATATGGACACGGTCTTTGACGCTCGTATCGTAGCCAACAGAAAGGATAAATTCCATAATATCAAAAAGGTTACAGCCAAGATTTTCGGTAAATATGGAATTGGTGCAAGCGGTGAATATCAATACATTTCAAAAACTGGGAAAAATCAGAAAGTATTCTTTGATAGTATGATTGTAGACCGACGGGATCGATTACTCCATGCTTTCGGAGGGATAAAAGCGGAGAACGATTTTACACTCGATACAAAAATCAAGTTCAAGGGTAGTACACATTTGGTATCTAATAATAAAGAGTTACGATTTAGGGGGTTAATCAAAACAGATCATTCTTTCAGTTTTATGAGAGAGTCGGCTTGGTGTAAATTTGATGGTGATGTCAATCCGGCGGATGTGGTCATCCCCATGAATCCACCGAAAAATATCGGTGGTGCCCGGATGTTTGTTGGTTTACACGTAGCCAAAGATTCTTCGCACATTTATCCGGTATTCAACTCAACCAAACGACGTTTGGCTGATAACGATGTCACCCAAGACACTGGAATACTATTTTGGGATCACGATAAAGAAAGTTTCTTTACCGGCAACAAGGCGAGACTGAGAGAAGGTGCAAAGCGTGGAGGGTTTCTTCAGTTTAATGAATCAAACCACAGCATTCATGCGGAAGGAATAATGGACTTTGGCGTAGAGTCGGATTTTGTAAAATTCAGAACTGCAGGTTCAGCCGATTTGGCACCGAGGGATACTTCGTTTGTATTTGATTTAACCATGCTCATGGATTTTCCATTGCATGAGGATTTTAAAAAGAGATTAGCTGAGTTGTTCTTAGGAGAAGATGTTGGAGAGGCGGATATCGATACGGATAAGTTCAAAAATGATTTGCATCAATTAATTGATGATACAAAATTGAGGAATTCAATGCTTGAGCAAGTGGAAACGAAGAAGCAAATTAAAGGGAATATGAACTTACTTTCTGGTAAAGATGAAACCAATTATAATTTCATCTTCACCAATGCTTCCTTCCGCTGGGATAGTAAGGCACGTGGAATGTATTCAGATAAGGGGTTAACTCTTGTATCCATGTTCGGAATCCCAATGAATAAGAATATTTCAGCCACCATGTACATGGAAGCGAGGAGAGGGGCAGAGAAAATGCACATTTACCTCGATGATGGAGACAATAAGGTGTATTTCTATGTTCGTCCCTACATGGTGAATATTTATACCAATGACGATAGGTTATTGGAAATAATGGGAGAAACAAACGGAAAAGTCAAACCTAGAGATTTTGCCGTTTCCATTGCTGGAGAGAGAGCGGTTGATCGTTTTATTCGTAAAATCGGGTTGGATTAATATTCGATTTTCGTGAGATGTAAACCGCAAGCGGGAACAGAAATGCCTGCTTGCGTGCGGTCTCCTGTTTCAATCAATTGACGGTGTTCTTCAATAGACATTTGTCCTTTTCCAACCAATATTTGTGTCCCTACAATGGCGCGAACCATATTTCGTAAAAAACGATTCGCGGTAAGGTGGAGTACCCAATGATTGGGATCGCTAAATTCCCATTCCGCTTTAAACATTTCACATCGGTAATGTCCGCCAGAGGGCTCTCCTTTACAAAAGGCCTTGAATTCATGTTCTCCTCGTAAATCGATGCATGATTCCGCTAGTTTTTCTTTATTGAGTTCTTGATTATAATACCAAGAATGATGCCTTTTGAACGCATCAGGCTTTCTCAGAATATGGTATTCATAGGATCTAGAAGAAGCAGAAAATCGAGCATGAAAATCCTCCTCAACCGGTTTTATGTCGTGAACCACGATATCGTTAGGTAAGATGGATAAAAGCGAGTGTAGGGTTTTCTCTTGCTGGATTTCGCTTGGGAAATCAAAATGAGCGGTAAATGCCTTGGCATGTACGCCTGTATCCGTTCTTCCACAACCAATCAAATCAACAGGTTCTCGAAGAATGGTATGTAATGCTTTTTCAGTGACCTCTTCAACGGTTAAGGCATTTGGTTGGATTTGCCAACCATGGTAATTGGTACCATCGTATTGTAAATCCAGTCGATACCTCATCTATTGAGCATTTTCAAATAGGATAGCTGAACCCTGTCCAACACCGATACACATTGTGGCTAATCCTAGCTTAAGTTTTGGGTTTTTCTTCATTTGGTGAAGAAGTGTAGCGCTGATCCGGGTACCGCTTGCTCCGAGTGGATGTCCGATGGCAATACTTCCACCATTATTATTCACTTTACTAGGATCAATTGCTAGTTCATCCATGCATGCGACGGCTTGAGCAGCAAATGCTTCGTTTAACTCAAATACGTCGATATCACCAATTTCTATTTGGCCATTTTTAAGAGCTTTTTGGGTAGCTGGAACAGGTCCAATTCCCATGTATGCAGGATCTACTCCGGCCACACCAATGCTTTTGATTTTTGCTATGGGCGTCAGGTTGTGTTGTTTCAAGAATGCTTCGCTAACAATCAAACAAGCAGCAGCACCATCATTAATTCCTGAAGAATTACCAGCCGTTACCGTACCGTCTTTTTTGAATGCAGGTTTTAATCCTCCAAGAACCTCGATTGTACCGAGCCTCGGATGTTCATCGGTATCAAAAATGATATCATCCTTTTTTCTTTGAGGAATGGATACAGGGATGATTTCATCTTGAAAATCCCCCCTTTCTTTGGCTTGTGACCATTTTAACTGCGATTCATAAGCAAACTGGTCCTGACGATCGCGACTAATATTGTATTTTTCTGCTACATTTTCGGCCGTCTCCCCCATGGAGTATGGGTGATGTAATTCAGAGAGTTTAGAATTTGTAAATCTCCAACCAATAGTGGTATCATAGATTTCTGGAACCCTCGAATAAGCTTTTTCTGATTTTGCCATAACAAACGGTGCTCTTGTCATACTCTCCGTTCCTCCAGCGATAATGGCGTCTGCTTGACCACTTCGAATGGCCATGAATGCATTTTGCATAGATTGTAGACCCGACGCACATAATCTATTCACCGTGTAACCAGGTATATGCTCGGGAAGACCAGCGAGTAATAAGGACATACGTGCTACATTTCGATTATCTTCTCCGGCTTGATTAGCCGCACCTAGGATGACCTCATCTATGGCATTCCAGTCAACCTGTTGGTTTCTGTTTATCAGCGCTTTAATTACGTGAGCAGCAAGATCATCCGGACGTTCATTCGCTAGTGTTCCACCAAATTTCCCAATTGGAGTGCGAAGAATATCCACCACAAAAACATCATTCATGACACAAAGGTCGCCAAAAAAAGTGCAAGGTTTTTTCAAATTTCAATAGCTTTGTTCTGTGCGCAAAGCGTTTTCGGTAATAAGTGCAATGGTTATGCTTCTCTGGAGCCTGATTCCTCTCTGGGAAATCCAGCAGTTGGATGATTGGCGGAAACAAATGAAAACGAATCTGAGGCTTGAGCATTATGAATCACAAAATCTAGAATCCTTTTTGCTTCCAGTATCCCATTATTCCAATCTAAAAACGGGCGATGAAATCGATTTCAACGGAAAGCGATACGATTTAATGCAGGTCCAAAAGGACGGAGCATATTATCATGTTGTTGCGTTTAATGACAAAAAGGAAAAGGCCCTCTTAATCCAGTTGGGATACAATATTCAAAAATCTTCGGGGGATGTGCCTTTGCCACCCCTAGCCGTAAGCAAGGTTAAATGGGTTTACTCACACGTGGAAGAGGTGAATAGTCGACTGTTTTTTGGTGGGAAACAATTTCCCTCTGCAACATTTTTAAAGGTAATTTCACGATCTACTGAAATACCTACACCTCCACCTGAAGTTTTCGTTTGATTACGTTATTTCGATTTACCGTGGACTACGGTAGTATTTCTACATTTTCAAACTAAAACAGCTTTTCCTAAATGAATAAAAAATCATTCGCAGTGATCATGGCTTTTTGGAGCTTGTGGTGCACTGCACAATATGAAGACTCAACAGAAATAGAGTCCTTTGAAGAAGTATTAATTAGTGCCGATCGATATGGGGCAAAACGCTCGCAATCGGTACAAGAAATTGAAGTTATTTCTTCCAAGAGATTAGAAGAAATCCAAGGAGCAACCCTGGCAGATGCTTTAACCCAGAGCGGAAAGGTCTTTATTCAAAAAAGCCAGATGGGAGGCGGAAGCCCGGTTTTGAGAGGATTTGAGGCGAGTCGTGTCTTGATCTTGATAGACGGAATTCGGATGAATAATGCCACATTCCGCGCGGGTCACTTGCAAGATATCATCAGTATCGATCCATTTTCCTTGGAAAAAATGGAAGTAAATTTTGGCTCGGGGTCAACACTTTTTGGTTCAGATGCCATGGGTGGAGCATTGTATTTAAAAACCCGCGACCCCAAAATAGATGGTTCAGAACGATGGATTCCCAAAGCGAATATCAGATTCCAAAGTGCAACCAGCGGAATCAGTGCCAATACATCTTTGGAATACAGAGGAAACGATTGGGGATGGTTATTGAATCTCACACATTCACAATGGGGTGATCTACGCATGGGTAGTCGTTCCTACACCAAACTCGATGATGATTTTGGACTGCAACCGTATTATGTTGAACCCTTATCAAATCCGTCTAGATTATTTTATGATTCTATATTAATCAATCCAGACCCGAAGATTCAACCTCATACAGGATATGCTCAATCGGATGTTTTGTTAAAAGGTATCTGGATGAATAAAGGGAAGCATATCATCAACCTGCAGGGTTCATTTGCTCCGCGAATACCTCGATTTGATAGGATGCAATTTTACGCGCCACCTGATATCATTGACCCGAGGCCAAATTACACAGCTTTCAATTACGGTTATTGGTCGTATGAGCCCCAAAATCGGGCATTGCTCTCTTATACTTACGAACCCATTGAACATCAACAACGATTCAGAGTTGCCCACCAGCGATTTGACGTCGGTCGGGTATCTAGGGCCTTTAACAAACCGAATTTGAGAAAACAACGGGATCAAATCAACATGAGTACCTTCAATTACGATCGGGTAGATTATTGGCGTGACTGGGATATTAGATCAGGAATGGAATACGTATTCAATCATGTCAAAAGTTCTGGAATCTCGATTGATCAATTCACTAAAAAAGAGATCACTAGTAAGTCGAGATATGCCGATTCTTTTGGGATAACTCAAGCCACCGCTTTGTTTTCACATTGGCGAAAGAATTGGGGAGATTACACCGTGATGATGGGCGCTAGATTAACGTATTACAAGCTAAATGCAGCATATAAAACAGTGAATTCTTGGGAATTGCCGCTTCAGGATATCTCTTTTTCTCATTTTGCTCCAAGTTTTAATGTGGGGATTATCAGAAAGATAAAAGAAAATCTGCTACTTAAAACCTCATTCAATCAGGCATTCCGAAATCCAAATATCGACGATATGTCAAAGGTGTTTGAGTCTCAACGAGGGCTTAAATTGCTTCTCCCTTCTCCGAGCCTAACACCCGAGTTCGCGTATACATTTGATTTAAATGTTAACTATAAGTTTCGCTCAAAGATTTACATCGAGGCCGGAGTTTATCACACGTGGATACAGGATTTGATGTCAGATGCATTTGGCGAAGTAGCCGGACAGGATTCTCTGGAATGGGACGGAATCATGACACCAATTTACCAGATTCAAAATGTGGGTAATGGATATATACAAGGATTTTTTGCTAGTATTCAGTATCGATTCTTGAAATCGTGGATGGCAAAATTTTCAATCACCGAAACCCGAGGTCGTGTTCGGTTTGGGAACGATATTTTGGAGCAACCATTAGATCATATTCCACCTTTATACGGTCAGGTTTCCTTGCGTTGGCAACGTGGATTGGCTTGGTTGGAGGGCCAATATTTATTTAATGAAGATAAACCCTTAGAAGAGTATTCAATCAGTGGAGAGGACAATCTGAAGTATACCCCAGGTTTTATAAACGGAGTAGGGAATGTTAATTCTGAAGGCAATCCAGCTTGGGGTATTTGGAACCTTCGCGGTGGTTACGGAATCAACAAATACTGGAAATTTGGTATTGCGGTTGAGAATATTTTGGATTTAAGGTATCGGGTTTTTGCCAGTGGATTAACTTCAGCAGGAAGAAATATTTCACTTAATGTAAGTTATACTTTTTAAAGGTGTTATTAGCTGGGAATCAGGTAGGTACTCTCCGAATTAAAAGGCGACAGAAGTGCGTTGGCCAACTTGGCTAATGAGTTGTTATAATTCGGCGTTTTTAAATTTGATTGTAAAATCCCAATCCAATAGGTATTGCTAAAAGAGCATGATTCCGGCCATTATTGTAAATCCATAAAATGGATAAGAATTGATTTTTCCATTCGCAATCAGAAAAAACAATAATTTTGCGGCAATGGGAAGAATGTTCGAAAAACGCAAGCATAAGATGTTTGCACGTTATGATCGGATGGCTAAACAATTTACCAAACTAGGTAAGGAAATAGCAATAGCGGTAAAAATGGGAGGGGAAAACCCTGAGTACAATCCTCGCTTGCGTGTGGCTATGCAAAACGCAAAGACCGTGAACATGCCCAAAGACCGTGTGGAAGCCGCTATCAAACGCGCTTTAAGTAAAACGGAGGGTGATTATGAAGAAGTGCGCTATGAAGGATATGCCCCTCATGGAATTGGTGTTATTGTTGAGACTGCTACAGATAATCCCACCAGGACGGTAGCAAATGTTAGAATGCACTTTAATAAGTCCGGCGGCTCTTTAGGAAAAACAGGTTCGCTCGACTTCAATTTTACCCGTAAGGGAGTGTTTAAAATTTCAAAAGCAAATTTAGAAGGAAAGGACCTTGATGAGTTTGAATTAGAACTTATCGATTTCGGATTGGATGATTTTGCCATCGATGAAGAAGAGGTTTACGTATATTCAGGCTTCAATGACTTTGGTACCATGCAAAAAGCGTTAGAAGAAATGAATATTGAGGTGAGTAATGCCGAACTTCAATACATTCCTAATTCATACGTGGAGTTGACTTCTGAACAGGCAGAAGAAATTTTGAACCTCGTTGAAAAACTAGAAGGTGATGACGACGTTCAAAACGTCTACCATAACCTAAATTAATCTTTAGGACAAGTAGGGCATTCGTAATCGTATTTGGTTGGGAAATCTGCCTTTACCCAAATATACTGTTCGGGGTTTCTCGGATCGTTAGATACAATTCGGATACCAATTGACTTTTTACCGGTTTTAGTAACGGTATCAAATCGGAAATCAAGTGCTTTTGTTTCCCCTGCTTCGAGTGTCGCATTATTGTACTCCAGTCGTATGCAAGGGCAATCAGGATTCATTTGGTGGATGATAAGGGGTTTCTTTCCCGTGTTTTTCAAACTGAAAGATCCGTTGAGAAAACCGCCTGAACGTTGTTTCCCAAAATCGATAGAGCCTTCTTTGATTTCTAATTTCTGAGCCCTTTTCAATTGTCGTTTGCTCATTTCTGGGAAATATTGCTTTCTCTGATAACTTACACGTAAACTAGCCATTGGGGTTCCTCTATTATTTGATTGAATTGCCAATTCAAATTCGCCATATCCGTATCCTGGTGCTGTTGTCCCATCAAGGGTTACTTTTATTTTTCCAACTTCACCTGGTTCCAATGATTTGGGTACTTCAACCGTAGCATACTTTGGAAGCCTGTGTGGGACCATTACATTTAAATAGGAAGTATAATCTGAGGAGTTAATGACGCGAATTTCTTTGGTGGTTGTTTCGTTATCATATAGGGGTTCAAAACTCACATTCACTCGCTCAAAGTCTAATCTACCCAAATTGGGAATTTTGAAATTATTGGGTATTGGCTTTGGTTTTACAACGACACCTTTGATTGCAAGAAATTGTATGGGACTAACAGGAGAGTTGGTGTAGACTGTGAGGGTTTTATCAAATTTTCCGATACGATTTGTTGTTTCGTATCGAGCATCTACAAAACCAAATTCACCAGGTTGAATGCTGTCTTGGCTCCAAGTAGGAGAGGTGCAACCACAACTAGATTCTACTTTATTAACGAGAACTGCACGATCGGTTAGGTTTCTAAATCGAAATCGGTGGGTGGCAAACTTCATACTTTCTTTCAATTCGCCAAAGTTGAATTCGCGTTCGTCAAACACAACGCCTTTACGTCCCTCTGGTGTATCCTGAGCGATGAGATCTGTGATACTGACAGATAGGATAATAAGAGCAATTATGGTTGTTCGAATATGGATATGTGATAGGATAGGGTTCTTCATATATAAGGTATCAGAAAGACGCTACTAATTCATAAGTAGTTGCATCGAATCTCAAAAATAAACATCGTTTTATGAAACCATATGATCTTACCCTTCGCAATTGCGATTTATTCGGTAAAAATGGTCAAAACGGGGCATCGGTGAAAAAACATGCTTTTTTTTCTATAGTGTATTGATTTTGAGAAAAGAAAAGTGTAATTTTGCCGTCCTTTTTGGGAAAAAATATGCCTACTATTCAACAATTAATTAGAAAAGGACGCAAGGAGATGGATACTAAAAGTAAGTCTCCTGCTTTGGACTCGTGTCCTCAGAGAAGGGGAGTTTGTACCCGTGTATATACCACTACGCCGAAGAAGCCTAATTCGGCTTTGAGAAAGGTAGCTCGTGTTCGTTTGACCAACGGAAAAGAAGTGAATGCTTACATCCCTGGTGAAGGTCACAACTTACAAGAGCACAGTATTGTATTGGTACGTGGAGGAAGGGTTAAAGACCTTCCAGGTGTTCGTTACCATATTGTACGCGGTGCATTGGATACCGCTGGTGTTGAAGGTAGAAACCAGAGAAGAAGTAAGTACGGAACCAAAAAGCCTAAAAAAGGATAAGACATTAGAATATCATGAGAAAGTCGCGCGCTAAAAAACGTCATTTAACTCCAGACCCTCGTTTTAACGACGAGTTGGTTACTCGTTTTGTAAACGGGATGATGTTGGACGGTAAGAAATCTACTTCTTTGAAGATTTTTTACTCTGCCATCGATATTGTTGGAAAGAAGATAGAAGAAGAACCAGGTATTGAGACATGGCGTAAAGCTATGAACAATGTAATGCCATCTGTAGAAGTAAAGGCGCGCCGTGTAGGTGGTGCAACTTTCCAGATCCCTACAGAAATTCCTCAGAAGCGTAAAGTAGCTCAGGGAATGAAGTGGTTGATTGGTTACGCTCGTAAGCGCAACGAAAAGAGTATGCCTGAAAAGTTGGCAGCAGAAATCATCGCAGCATCAAAGAGTGAGGGAGCTGCAGTGAAAAAGAAAGAAGATACTCACAAAATGGCAGAAGCAAACAAAGCATTCTCACACTTTAGAGCTTAATCTAAATGGCACGCGATTTAAAATTCACTAGAAACATTGGTATTGCTGCTCACATTGACGCAGGTAAAACAACGACTACAGAGCGTATTCTTTACTACGCTGGTGTAAATCATAAAATTGGTGAGGTTCACGATGGTGGTGCAACCATGGACTGGATGGAGCAAGAGCAGGAACGTGGAATCACGATTACCTCTGCGGCCACAACAGTTTTCTGGAATTACCGAGATAAGAAATACCATATTAATATTATCGATACTCCAGGTCACGTTGACTTTACGGTAGAGGTGAATCGTTCACTTCGTGTATTAGACGGACTTGTATTTTTATTTAGTTCAGTGGATGGTGTTGAGCCACAATCTGAAACAAACTGGCGTTTGGCCGATAACTATAATGTTCCTAGAATAGGTTTCGTTAACAAAATGGACCGTTCTGGAGCTGATTTCTTGAATGTGGTTAGTCAGGTTAAATCCATGCTTGGGAGTAACGCAGTTCCTTTACAGCTTCCTATCGGAGCTGAAGATAAATTCCGTGGGGTAGTTGATTTGATCAATTTCCGTGGAATCGTTTGGAATGAAGATGATTTCGGAATGACGTTCGAGGAGATCGATATTCCTGAAGATATGGTTGCTGAAGCTGAAGAGTGGCGTGAGAAGTTACTAGAGGCAGTATCTGAATACGATGATACCATCATGGAGAAGTTCTTTGAAGATCCAGGCAGTATCACTGAACGTGAGATTCTTGATTGTCTTCGTAAGGCGGTTATCGATTTGAAAATCGTACCCATGATGTGTGGTTCTGCGTTCAAAAACAAAGGTGTGCAGACCATGTTGGATATGGTTATGGAGTTGATGCCAAGTCCTTTGGATGTTGAAGATATCCAAGGAACTCATCCTGATACAGAAGAGCCGGTCACACGCAAGCCAAGTTACGATGAGCCGTTTTCTGCATTGGCATTTAAAATCGCAACAGATCCTTTCGTTGGACGTTTGTGTTTTATCCGTGCTTATTCAGGTAAGTTGGATGCCGGTTCTTATGTGAAGAATATGCGTACCGGTAATAAAGAGAGAATATCCCGTATTTTCCAAATGCACGCGAACAAGCAGAATTCGATTGAGTTCTTGGGTGCTGGTGATATAGGTGCTGCGGTTGGATTTAAGGATATCAAGACTGGAGACACACTTTGCGATGAAAAGAATCTGATTGTATTGGAAAGCATGGTTTTTCCAGATCCAGTAATTGGTTTGGCAATTGAACCAAAAACACAAGCAGACACAGATAAGTTAGGTATGGCTTTGGCTAAGTTAGCAGAAGAGGATCCTACCTTTAAAGTTCATACTGATGACGAAACAGGTCAAACGGTGATTTCTGGAATGGGTGAGCTTCACCTAGATATTATTGTTGATCGTTTGAAGCGTGAGTTTAAAGTTGAGTGTAATCAAGGAGCTCCTCAGGTTAACTACAAGGAGGCTATTACACGTAACAATACCCACCGTGAAACATACAAGAAGCAAACAGGTGGTCGCGGTAAATTCGCAGATATCCAGTTTGAAATAGGACCAGCAGATGAAGATTGGAAAGGTGAAGGTTTACAATTCGTAAATGAAATCGTAGGTGGATCTATTCCAAAAGAATATATTCCTTCTGTAGAGAAAGGCTTCAAAGCGGCTATGCAGAACGGAATCCTAGCAGGTTATACAATCGACAGTATGAAGGTTCGTTTATTTGATGGTTCGTTCCACCCAGTGGATTCGGATTCGTTATCATTCGAAGTTGCTGCAAAGCAAGGTTTCCGTGAAGCTGCAAAGAGCTGTGGTCCAATTTTACTTGAACCAATCATGAAGCTTGAGGTTGTTACTCCAGATGAGAACACGGGTGATGTTATGGGTGACCTTAACCGTCGTCGTGGTCAAATGGAGGGAATGGATGAAAGAGCTGGCGCACAAGTTGTGAAAGCAAAAGTTCCTTTGTCTGAAATGTTTGGATATGTTACATCCTTGAGAACCATTACTTCTGGTCGTGCGAATAGTACAATGGAATTCAGTCATTATGCTGAAACCCCTAAGAATATCGCTGACGAGGTTTTGAAAAAGGTTAACGGTTAATAAGAATTAGAATAACTACAATGGTTAGTCAGAAAATAAGAATCAAGTTAAAGTCTTTCGATCACAATCTGTTGGATAAATCAGCAGAGAAGATCGTAAAGGCGGTACGCACGACAGGGGTAGTAGTGAGTGGACCCGTGCCTCTACCAACACGCAAAAAGATATTCACTGTTTTGCGTTCTCCACACGTTAATAAGAAAGCACGTGAGCAGTTTCAATACTGTACTTACCAGCGTCTTATTGATATTTTTAATGGTTCAACAAAAACCGTAGACGCACTTATGAAGATTGAACTTCCTAGTGGTGTTGAGGTTGAAATTAAATTGTAAGAAAAATGAACGGTTTAATTGGTAAAAAGTTGGGTATGACTAGTCTGTTTGATGCAAACGGAAAGCGTGTTGCTTGTACCGTTGTTGAGGCAGGACCATGTGTTGTTACTCAGGTTAAGACATTAGAAAAAGACGGATACAACGCTATTCAGATGGCTTATGGTGATAAAAAGGAGCGTCGTGCTTCTGGTGCTGCCAAAGGTCATGCGGCAAAGGCAAAGACAAATCCGAAGTATAAAATGGTTGAG
>VMCP01000202.1 GCA_008081305.1 Bacteroidota bacterium
GAACCTGTTACATACCCAACACTTTTTGGGATCAAATGACAGAGGCACCGATTTTACAACTCAACATCGACACAAACACTCGCGTAGAACGATTGTTAAAGGAGTACGGACACTTTGATAAATCTTTACTGATTGAAAAAACCAATATTCTTAAACGAAAACTAGGTGGACAACATGCTCAATTTGCCATAGAATCATTGGAACAAGACAGAAGAAAAGACTGGCTCGAAACGGTATTGGTTTACTACGATAAAACATATGGTTATGGAATCGAAAAAAACCAACACCGCAGCACGGAATTACCGTTTGATTGGAACAACTCAGAACAAGGAATATCAAACATTATAAATCATGAACTTAACAAATAAAATCGCCGTTGTTACGGGAGCAAACAAAGGAATTGGATTGCATTGTGTAGAGCAATTGTTGGAAGAAGGAGCAATTGTTTATGGGGTTTGTAGAAGTGGTTGCAGTATAAAGCATGATAATTACACCTGCTTACACGCAGATGTTCAAGATTATGAGCAAGTAGAAAACACCTTCAATCAAATTCTAGAAAAACACGGCCAAATTGATGTGTTGATTAATAATGCCGGACTTGGCTATTTTGGGCATTGTGAAGAATTACCAATGGAACAGTGGCACCAAATGTTTAATACCAATGTAAATGGACTTTATTACTGCACAAGAATGGCTTTACCTTCCATGAAAAAAAGTGGTGAAGCACACATTGTAAACCTATCATCGATTGCAGGTTTAGAAGGTTATCAGCAGGTTTCGGCTTACTGTGCTACAAAGTTTGCGGTTAGAGGTTTTAGCGATGCGCTTTATAAAGAAGTAAGAGACTTTGGAGTTAAAGTAACTTGTGTTTACCCTGGATCAGTTAAAACGGATTTCTTCAGAAATTCAGAAAACATCAAAGCACATGATAATATGCTCATGCCAAAAGATGTGGCATCTCAGATAATGTTTGCATTAAAAACACCTGCAAACTTCCACAATGTAAACTTAGAAATTCGCCCCTTAAAACCTAGGGGTTAAATAATTAGATGTATTTTTGTGACAAAATAAAAAACACGTTTTAGAAGAAATGAAAGTAGCTATTAACGGATTTGGTCGTATCGGGCGCCACGCCTTCAAGTTTTTGTTGGCAAAGCCTGAAGTTGAAATCGTTGCTATCAATGATTTAACGGATAACGCAACCCTTGCACACCTACTCAAGTACGACTCAGTACACGGTAAGTTTCCTGGTACAGTCGAGCACGATGAAAACCATATCATTATTGATGGTAGTCCAATTCGTATTTATGCTGAGCGCGACCCTAAAGCTCTTCCCTGGGGAGACTTAGGTGTTGACGTTGTTCTTGAAAGTACGGGTATCTTCACTTCTGACGAGAAAGCAGGAATGCATCTTGAGGCTGGTGCTAAAAAGGTGGTAATTTCTGCTCCTGCGAAAGGAGATTTGAAGACCGTAGTTTTAGGAGTTAACGATGATATTTTAGACGGTTCTGAAAAAGTTATGTCTAATGCTTCTTGTACCACAAACTGTTTAGCTCCTATGGTAAAAGTGTTAGATGAGACATTTGGAATTGAGCAAGGTTTCATGACCACTATCCATGCTTACACTGCTGACCAGCGCTTACAAGATTCACCACATAGTGACCTAAGACGTGCTCGTGCAGCTGCATATAGCATTGTACCAACAAGCACAGGTGCTGCAAAAGCAGTTGGTTTAGTTATGCCTCACCTCGCAGGAAAGCTTAATGGTAATGCAATGCGTGTTCCTATTCCAGATGGTTCTGTAACTGACTTTACGGTTAACTTGAAGAAGCCAGCAACGGCTGAAGAAATCAACGCTGCGATGAAGTCTGCCGCTGATTCTTCTTTAAAAGGAATCATGGAATATACTGAGGACCCAATCGTAAGTATCGATATCGTTGGAAACCCACACAGTTGTATTTTCGACTCCAAGTTGACACAGGTTATTGGAAACACAGCGAAAGTAGTTGGCTGGTATGATAACGAAACCGGTTACAGTGCGCGTGTAGCTGACCTAATTGTTAAAGTTGGGTAATTTAAATTGAACTTTTTCTTCAAAGGCGGCCTCTACTGGTCGCCTTTGTTGTTTTTAGTGAGCAACACTTTTAAATTTCCTTTGAGATAAAGACGCATAAATAACTCTTCCGGGCGCATCTGAAAGGCGGTAACTTTCAACTCTTCCATTTTTCCGCTTAAACGAACATACTCATTAATGGGTCCGTTTAAACCTTGGTTCATCTCTGCTTTAGCTTCATTCAAATAAGAAGTGACATCCACATTCATGGACTCTTCCATTTTTTTACGGATCGTTTCGCTTAATAACCATTTAGCAGACCTTAGTAATACATTTTTTGTAGATAAATCATATTTCAAATCCACCATTTTTATACGTTGCGTTGCGGTATCAAATGTTGGAATAGCCGTGAAATACAGCCAACCTTGTTTGCTTCCAGAAAAGGACATATCAATTCCTATTCTATCTTCAATTGGAAATAGATTCAATTGATCAACAAGAATATAGTTTTTTCCCGCTTCAAACTTTTCTCCTACCAAAGACTGTGTAATACTCTGAGATAAAGAATCGTAATCCAACCTCAAGTCTGTATAAGCGTTAAAGCCATCTCTTGAGTTGTAGCGACTAAGTGGCGGCAATGGTTTTTGCGCAATCTCCCACGGTGTATATTTGATAGTTGGTGTTGCTCTAACCCCAACAGAAAAACGCAAATAACGTCCTTCAAATGTTAAACGACTCAGGGATAGTTCATCCGGCATTAGGTTAAGGTGACCTAACAAACCCAAATCTATATCCCCTTGCATTTCGTCATAAAAAGGCTGTATGTAGGTTTTGAGATTAACTTTTCCTATTTCCTCATCTAAATAGGTCATCCCTTCGTTGAGATACGGTTTTACTTTTTTGATGATGGTCTGCGTAACATCCATTCCAAAAACCTCTTTAATAGGATCAATCGCCTTGACTTCCGTGATTTTTGAGTTGGTCTTTAAACGGTAATTGCTCTGAACCGAAATATTTGTTTTGATACCCACCTGCCCTCTTTTCATGGGTTCCTTGTAACCAACACTCAAACCAACCGTTGGGACAGCGCAATGGTTAGCAAAACAAACCGCACAATACTCTCCCTTTACCGCGTATTTAAATTTCATTCGGAAGTTCAATTCATTACCACCTTTGCCGCTTAAGGCAAAACTCTCTCGCTGTAATTTGTACCGGTAGCGCAACCCTTGACATGGAAGATCCTTACCTTCTACGATGGGGTCAATCATAGAGTCCGCCATATCTACAACGGGTTGAAGATCTATTTCTATGGGGATGTCTATCGTTGAAGAAACTACAGGTATAGGGTCAACAGGTTTTGTTACCCCTCTTTTCTCTGGAGGTTCTGGCTTAATTGAGCCACAGGATACAAAGAAAAATGCTGAAATAAATAATAAACCAACCTTATACATGTTCAAATACTAAGGAAGTATAATCAACTGGCTTTGATAAATCTCAGATCCCGATTTAACCTTTAAATAATAAACACCTCCCGACAACTTAGATGGCAAATTCACATAAAAACCATCATCTGTTGGTTTGAATGTAAGATCAAAATCAGCACCCGTTGAATTTACCAAGGAAACCTTCTGAGGGATTCTATTCATTCTAATTAACACATGGTCCTTCGCTGGGTTTGGATACACCTGCATTGCGTCATTTTTAAATTGAATGAAACCATTCTGCCTTATGTTGTAGGTATGTCTGATAGTATCGTTTAGTGGGTTTTCATCCTTGTTGTCTAAAGAGTAAGCCAGCAACTCATAAATACCCGCTTCTTGGAAATAAACGACTTGCGTAGCCTGAGAAATCGTTTGACTATCGGGTAATAGAACTGGGTATGGAATGGTCTCTTCATACCAATCCTGACCTTCTTTGGTGATGGTAAGTTTAATCTTACCGGAGAAAGTTGAAGAGTCTTGACCTTTATTTCCAATGCTTAAAGCAGGATAATATTTCTGCCCAGTATAATGGTTTTCTTTGATAGAAGGCGTATCTATTGTTAGGATCGCCCAGTCTCTTCTGGACCTCACCACATATTTAGAATAAAAGGTATCGTTCGATTGATTTTGATCTTCCTTTGCATCAATGATGATACGAAAATCACCCATTCCTCGCACCCCGAATACGATATTTGCAGGAAGCCTCCAGTTCACAGAATCACTCGGGCCTAAATGAAATACACTATCCTTCTGGTAATAAATGGCCTTCTCAAAGCCAAGTGTAGCGGCGATGTTGATATTCTTCAATGTATCAATCCCTTGATTTGAAATCAAAACATCAATCGTGTCAATGTTATCTTTAATGTAGTATTGCTGATTGTTTGATGGTTCAGAAACAGATACAATCAGGGCGTCTTTACCAATTTCAACATCCAAATATTGGGTAAGCGTATCGTTGCTGGAGTTTATATCAAAGCCTTGATCAACAAGAAGAGTGACTTCGTACCTTCCGGTAAACAAAGGTTTAAATGTCTTGGTAAAGGTGAAGTTCTTTTCTTCTTCTGGTAATAAACGAATGTCCTCTTTCTCATCATACCAAACGGTTCCCATGCGCTTGATAATAGCTCTGATTTTTCCATTTACTTCTAAAGAGTCATAACCCTTGTTACCCACCCTGGCGTTAATGTTTAATGGGTCACTGGTAGTGCTGGTTTTTGTAGGAAGCCCTATCGAATCAACATAAAAATCTGTCGGCCTACCCACAAAAAAGAAAGATTGTAGGGTGTCGTTTTCAGGATAAATATCCAAGGTATCTGGATTGAACAACAAAACCGAATAAGGGCCTTGTTTAGTTGGTTTAAATTGTGTCGACATTTTAACTAACTGTGAGAATCGCCCATCTACCCTTCGGTTCACCACCGACTCATACACCTTGTTCCCATTCATATCAAACGCTTGCATGAAGACCCTTGCTGTGTCTATACTTAAAACTCCTTCATTATATACTCTTCCAGTAAATGATACCTCATCACCAAGGTCATAAGGTTCTTTTGAGGGACTTAAAATAGTATCGGCCGCAAAGTCAATTCTTTTATAAACAACACCATTCATCACCTGCGTGTCGTTTTGAGGGTACCTGTCTGACGGAAGCCTAGTGTAAACCAAAAGCTTCATCCTTCCCGTATCGTTACACTTATATGTGGGCCAAACGAGTATTTGAGAGTTAAAACCGTCTAGTTGCAAGAATTGAGAATCCTTAAACTGCAAGTTTCCATTCATCCAGATTTCATGATAAATTGGAAATTTCGGTGACTGATCGAAACCAATATTCATGATGGTTGAAATTGTTTGTATGGTGTCTATCCTACATACATATGTTTTATTACCGCTGGGAAACATGTTAAAGGTCATGGCATCCCTAGTGGCACCGACATAAAAGGTAGTAATAAACGTGTCGTTATCTCTCACTTGGTCCTTGGAATAACTTACAATAACCTGCATAGTGTGTTCCCCATATTCTTTTGGGATAAATTGCTTCGGTAACTTGTACGTTCTTTTTAGCCCAGAACTCAATGTATCAAAAACAGACTCATCGTAATGTGTTTGGCTCAAACCTCTAATAATACACCTAAGCTCAAAGCTGTCAAGCGGGGATTCCACTCCGATATTTGCTATGGTTACAGTCGGAGCAACCGTGTCTTTGTCATAAACATCAAAGGTGTCTTTTGGAACAGAAGCTGTGAGAACTGTAAAATCATAATCTGCCTGTAAACGGGGTTCTATGATAAACTTATATGGAGCATTGGGATAAAAATCTACCCAGTTTGTATCCCCCAAGGGTACAGTATAAAAGAATGTTTTCGGCCTAACAGGTCTTTCGTATTGAAAACCAAAAGAAACGTTGTTCAAATCTAGTTGCCTTACTCCAACGTAAAACGACCCGTTCACTCGAACCGGACTTGGTAAGTCAAAAATGTACGTTCCCGCTTTACTATATAACGAATCACTATCCCAAATCAACTTACCGGGCATGCTTCGAGAAGAATCGTGCTCCCATATACCAAGCTTAAATAAACGACCAGACGCCGCAAATGCCACGGAAATCTGATTTAAGTTTTTAGGTTTGTTACTTAAAAATCGAGCAACAAAATCTCCTTGACTGCCGTTAAACCCTATTCCACCAGCCGCAGGAGATTGAGTAATATCTCGATAACTGTATATATTCTCATTCGCTAAACGAACGGAATAACCCGTGTCGTTTCCTTGGTTCTTATCTGCGGATACAACGTAAATGGTGTCTTGACCTTTGTTTTGGGGATTAAGAGATGGCACATTGAAAAACCCTGTTTCTCCTAATTTCAACCCCACAATAAAACTATCCCTCAAGGTATTTGCGCCTTCAGTGAAAGTGTAACATGCGTGATTTGAAATATCTTTTTTTCCAACGTTTCGCAATAATACTTTTACGCTATCTGGATTGCCTAGAGGCACTGGTAGCTTTCCTAAGGTATATACTTTTTGAACCATCAGGTCATGGTCCTCTCTAGGGTAATTAAAGCGAATAGTGGGATGATATTGTGTACTGGTTGGTAAGGAATCTGCAGCTACTTTTCCATATGAATATTGAACCTGTGGGTCATAATATCCCCCGATGGTATTACTTCCTTCAAAATAAAAATTAAAAGATCCTTTTAGTGTGTCAAACTGTTCAAAATAGACCAACAAAGCTAAGTTGTCACCATTCACGGAATCAAAGACATAAGGCTTCTTAAAAGGAAGTTTATAAAATGATTCATCTGGACCAATGTCAGTTTGCGGATGATTATGGTAAATTTCTTTAGCTTGGTTTGTCCAATAAGAAAAAGAAATAGGGGTGTTTCCCCAGTCTGATTGTGCGATGTTCATGATCCAAATACGCAGTGAACAATTAGCCGAAAACGTTCCGCCATCCGGGCGGTAAAACTCTAAAGATTGTATGGAGTCTCCATTTCTTAGGTTTCCTAATTCACCCGCCGGAAAGATATATGCAAATTTAGATTGATGAGAATCTGTTGTACTTCTTGCCACCAATGGACCTCCAATTGTACCGCTATATGTACCTTCTCCAAGTTGAAGAAACTGAGTGTTTCCTGTGCGCATAAGCCCTAAACACAAAAGAATAATCCAAACAATTTTGCGCATAAAACAAATGTACCGAAAAAAGGCAGGGTTTTAGTTACTTTGCCAATAGGTTGAAGAAAGCTGACATTATAAAAGAAATCAAGTCCAAACGTAGCTTTTTATGTACTGGTTTGGATAGCGAAATAGGAAAACTACCTGTTCATTTAGAGAAATCAGGCAAAGGCCTGTTGTCGTTTAATCACGCAATTGTAAAAGCAACCGAGGAATTATCGGTTGCCTATAAAATCAATACCGCATTTTACGAACAGTACGGTGCTGCTGGTTGGAACTGGATGGAAGAAACCCTCTCTTATCTCCCAGAAAACACATTTAACATTGCAGATGCAAAACGTGGTGATATTGGTAACACCAGCACGATGTACGCCCGCGCGTTTTTTGAACAGATGAACTTCGATGCAATTACCGTATCGCCTTACATGGGAGAAGATTCGCTTCGCCCATTTTTAGAATTCAAGAACAAAACAATCATCTGTTTAGCTCTTACAAGCAACCCTGGGCATAAAGACTTTCAAACTACTATCACCGACAAGGACAAAGCGCTATATGAACGCGTACTAGAAACCGTAAGCAAATGGGGCAACCCAGACCAGTTAATGTTTGTAGTTGGAGCAACGCGTGCAGAGAAAGTTCAAGAAATTAGAAATATCATCCCTGAACACTTTCTCTTAGTACCTGGTGTGGGCGCACAAGGCGGCAGTCTTGAGGATATTAGTCATGCTGCGGGAACCAAAGAAATTGGTTTACTGGTGAATAGTAGTAGAGGTATTATATATGCTGGAAATGGTGAAGACTTTGCAGATAAAGCAAAATCTTCAGCTAGTGTCCTTCAGCTAAAAATGAGTAGCCTGATGAATGAGCTTGGCGTGTAAGTCCCGTACTTGCTCAATCAAGGAATGCTTGCCATCATTAACCACAATAAAATCTACCAAATCCCTTAAACGAGAATCGGTCCATTGACTTGCTATGATGGATTGAATTTCTTCAGATGTTCGAGCATCTCTGCTTTTCACCCTGTCAATTCTAATATCCATCGGAGCTGTAACGAGAATCGACTTATTCACGGTTTTGTCTGCACCACTTTCAAACAAAATTGCCGCTTCCTTGATCACATAAGGACTTTTTTGCTCATCTGACCATTGTTTAAATCGTTCAAAAACAAAAGGGTGTACAGTATCGTTTAAGGCTTTACGCCCTTCATCAAACTTCAGTTTTTCAGATAAAAATGCTTTGTTAATGGCTCCCGACGTCAAAAAAACGTCTTCGCCAAAAGTGACAACAAGTTGGTGTCGAAGCTCTGTAGAATTGGTATACAGTTGCTTGGTTTCAGCATCCGCATTAAAAACAGGTATTCCAAACGACGAAAAAATCTCGCATACGGTAGTTTTTCCACTACCTATGCCGCCGGTAATACCCACTTTTAGCATCTGTGCTATTTCTTGTCTGTAGCAGATGGATAAGCTGCCCTTGTGCTTTCCATGCTCACACCCGACTTGTCCACCTTCATCTTTCCTTCTTCGAGGTCTAATATCAAGTAAGTATCCTGAATTTGAGATATTTTGGCATGAACACCACCTGTTGTTACGACATGATCACCTTTTTTAAGATCCGCAATAAAACTCTTAGTCTTTTTTTGGCGACGCATTTGAGGAAGGATCATAAACACAAAAAATACCACCATCACCAAAAGGAATGGTACCATTGATCCTGCTCCACCAGGAGCTGCTTGTAATATGGAAGTTGTATACATAATTATTTATTTAAGTTTAAGATATGGCTTCTAAACATCAATCTAAATTGATTTCTTTCTGCATTTTCAAACTGTACGTCGATGTGTTTTTCCACCAATGGATTATCGGGTCCACCTCTACCTGAAGAATTAAAGACGGCTACAATTTTCCCTTCTCCACCGGCTGGAATCACTTCTTGGGTCCAAGAGGGTGTGGTACAACCACAAGATGCTCGCACTCTAGCAATACTCACTGGCCCTTTTCCTGTGTTTTTAAACGCAAAAATGTGCTCTATTTTGGCTCCATCTACAATATTCCCAAAATCTGCCGCAGTATCCTCAAAAGTAATAGAACCTTTGGGTGCATTGGGATCTCGTTCTTCTGGGTTTGATTTTATGATGTCCTCTGTTGTAAAATCTTGATTGTTTGGCGTACAAGCACCTAAAACCAATACAAAAAGGGACAAATACCACCATCTAGATATCATAATCAACAAAATTATCGGTTTTACTTTAAACCCCTACCCGTTTTTTGGATTTCACCTCTAGACTCAAGATCAAGTCTTAGTTTGTCTAAAATCCCATTTACGAATTTTGAGCTACTCGGAGTGCTATAACCTTTCGTGATTTCTAGGTACTCATTAATGGTTACCCTCAAAGGTATTTCTGGGCAATTCAAAAACTCCGAAATAGCCAATTTGATAATCAACAAGTCCATCACCGCAATACGAGCTGGGTCCCAATTACTAGCCACTTTTGCTATTAAACCATTATACTCATCACTATTCTCAATGGTATTTCTAAGCAAACCCTTTGCCCATATAGCCTCTTCCGACTTGGAGGTGGTTCTTTTTTTAAGGTTCAAAGACTCTAAGTTTTCGGAAAGACTTATCGTTTTAACAATGTCTTTTGAGGTGAATAAATAGTCATCAAACCAATAGGGATATACTTCCTCAATAGCCTCATTAAACGTTTCATGCGTATCCAATAAGGCGAAATATAAACTTTCTAGGAATTCCTTCTGTTGATCGTGATTGGGTTCGAAAAAGATCCCATAATCCCTTACAAAGTCCCATTCTTTGATATCTCTTAACCATTGGTCAAAACGTAATTCAAGAGAAGACCAATCAAAAACTTCCTTGGCATGACCAACTACTTGGTTGTGGATACCTTCAACCATTTTCGTGCCATTCAACAACCGGTAATGGTCTATTTTTTCATCCTTAGGATAGTATTTGGATTTCTCTCTATTCTGCTTTTCTAAGGCAAATTCTCTTAGGTGATAAGGAAAATCTAAAACAAAAAGGTATGCGTCATAAGCAGCATCGAACTTTTCCTGCAATAAGGTTTCGTAATCAGTTACAATACCGTTTTCACTTCGATTAAAAGCGTAAAGCGTTTGAAGTGTTTTTATCCGTACAAGTCGGCGTGAAATCATCAGAACTATTAGAATGCAAATATAACCCCTAATTGATTATAAACGGTAATAAGCGTTTATAAATGAATAGCACACGATTAAGCTATCACAACCAATACATCTTTGGGATATGAAATTGAATAATCAGATCAATCAAAGCATTCAGCACATTGCACAGAAGCTAGGTGAAAATGCGAGTCACATGGATTTGTCCTCAAGGGTTCGCTCGGAAATTATACGCGCGGCTATCGCAATTGCCCGGACCCAACATCCCCAAAAAGAGAACCAAATCCACAACATCTATGAAATTGAGAAAACATTCATGCGTTGTTCTCGACTAATCTCTGTCTTGTGGGATGCACGAAAGCGCGGTGAAATCACTGAGAGTTCATTTAGAAACCTCGAAATCCAAGTAAACGAACAACTAAAAAGGCTTCTGAAAGCTAGCGAGTCAATCCGATTGTCTTAATCAACAATTAGGCGCTGTACTTTTACCAGATCGCCATCACCGGTTCGTAAAACCGCAATATACTGCCCCTGTGAAAACTTCGATGCTGGTATGATGGTTTCGTTTTTTTCAATGGTCACCGTTTCCATCATTTTTTGTCCCACTATATTGAATAAATCAAAACTCAGTGTTACATCTAGCTCTTTATCTACGACCTCCACGATAATCTGTGATTTATCTGAGCGGTAAAAAACCAACATTTCATCGTACTCAACTGTATCGATGACTGTTGTTGTTGTTGTGATCTCGTATGTCGCTATACTCGACCTGTAGGTTTCGAGTGTAGACTGCATAGCACGTGTTTGTTGTTCGGTGAACATATTTTGACATGGATGGGTACTATAATCCATGTAGTTTTCAATCATATCCGGCAAATCATTCGCCTCTGTACATGTATTACGTTGAGGGTAACAACTAAAATTAGACCCTGTCCCCTGCTTTGGTGTATCGTCTATAAAGTCATCATAAAAACAACGATTAGCAAGGTTTTGATCGTCAGCCCAAATATGTCTTAACCCGAAATAATGACCAAACTCATGCGTCGCAACCCGTCCCATATTTGAGGAACGAAGCAAGTTTGTTGTGGCTCTGCGATTATTCCTTCCAATACACTTGTAGTGTATAACCACACCTTGTTCCGCTTTGAGGGAGCTAATGGTCCAATAGGGGTGGCTATTGGGTGGATACGCAAAACCAAGAACCCTTTCCGTACCACCATAAGTCATATCACACACCCAAACATTGATGTATTTATCAGGGTCCCATGAATTCACACCCCCTCTGGCGGTGTATTTCATATTGTTGTTAACACCATTAGATGTACCCCAGCTGGTAACCGAAGTGAGTACCCGATTTATTCCGTTGGTTGGGTTTCCATTCGGATCCGTATCGGCCAACACAAACTTAACCTTCATACTTCCCGCCCTAGACTTAAAAAAAGAACGAGTGTTCGCTGTATCTGGGTTTTGTCTTTGAAAATCTTGGTTTAGAACCTCTATTTGATTTACCAATAGACTATCCTCTACATTCTCGTAAGTGTTGGAATACAATATGTGGAATACAACCGGAATGACAATTGTAGTGTCATACGTGTAAATTGTATCTTTAATTCGACGCTTTCTTTTGTTGATGCTGGTGGTTTTTGATTTAGACATCCGTATGATGTCCTGATACATTTTGTCGTATTCCTTTTTATAACCTGGAAAACGACTTTCTAAGTCTTCGATAACGTGTCGGTGACCACAAGGCTCAAATTCCTCAGACTGGCCGAATAGACTATCTAAAGAGAGGACAGTTATAAAAAAAACTAAGACTTTTAAAGACCTGAACATTTCTATCGTGCAAGAACGTTAATATTGGGGACTTTTCCCTTATAACGAAAGCGGCTTACAGAATTATTGACAGCTTACTGATTATCCCGCCATTCGTAAACCCATTGAGCCTGAATCATTTCAAGATGACCTTCATTACAATCTTCTCTACTGTCCACAAATTCGGGGATTTCTAAAACCCATTCTACTAAGTCTGTAAAACGAATGCGATAAATTTTATTTTCGCCAAACTCATCTCCGAAACGCTCGTATAGCTTCATGGCTACATCTTCGTGATCACTCCAGTGTATTGGTAATTCCATGTTTAAATTGTTTTGGTTCTTTTCGAAACACTAATGGCCAATGATACCGCTTTGATCCGGTATAGTTACTACTAAGTCAGTGCCTTCTTTTTCTAGTTTACACTGACATGCCAAACGGCTATTGTATCTCGGGTTTCTCGCACGGTCAACATATTCTTCTTCGCGGTCACTCATTTCGGGAAAGAAATCTTCGCCATCTTCAATATAGATGTGACATGTACTGCAGCCACATACCGCACCACAGTTGTGATTTAAATGCACATCACTATCCAATGCAACCTCTAATATGCTCTCACCAGGAAAGATTTCTGCACTTATATCTTTCTTGTTTTTTTCTTCAAATTTGAACGTAATATTCGCCATAATTATGCTTACAAATATAACAAGGCGATCTCCGTTTTGTTGTTCAGATTCGATAAGTGCCTTTTTTAAATGGGCATTGTAAAACAATAAGCGTTATTTTTGCAGTACCGTTATGAATTTCGAATTGACAGAGGAGCACTTGGCCGTACAACAGGCGGCACGAGATTTTGCACAAACCGAACTTCTTCCTGGCGTAATTGAGCGCGACGAACAACAAAGATTTCCTGCTGAAGAAATCAAAAAAATGGGTGAATTAGGATTCATGTCGATGATGGTTGACCCAAAGTACGGCGGAGGTGGAATGGATTCCATGTCATACGTTCTCGCTATGGAAGAAATCTCCAAAATTGATGCTTCAGCCTCGGTTTGTATGAGTGTGAACAACTCGCTGGTTTGTTGGGGTTTAGAAACATATGGAACAGACGATCAGAAAGAAAAGTATTTACGCCCCTTGGCTAGCAACCAAGCCATCGGTGCTTTCTGTTTATCAGAGCCAGAAGCTGGTAGTGATGCTACAAGTCAGAAAACAACCGCCATCGATAACGGTGATCACTACATTCTAAACGGAACCAAAAACTGGATTACCAATGGTAATAGCGCGAGCTACTACTTGGTCATTGCACAAACCGATATCGAAAAAGGTCATAAAGGAATCAATGCCTTTATCGTAGAGAAAACCTGGGATGGTGTTACGGTCGGTAAAAAAGAAGATAAATTAGGAATTCGTGGAAGTGATACACATAGTATCATGTTCCAAGATGTTAAAGTTCCCAAAGAAAACCGCATCGGAGAAGATGGATTTGGGTTCAAGTTTGCGATGAAGGTGTTGAGTGGTGGTCGTATTGGTATTGCAGCTCAAGCACTAGGAATTGCAAGTGGTGCATACGAACTATCCCTTCAATACTCAAAGGAGCGAAAGGCATTTGGTAAGGAAATCATGAAACATCAGGCAATCGCCTTTAAGTTAGCTGATATGGCTACTGAAATTGAAGCTGCTCGTATGTTGTGTTTAAAAGCAGCGTGGTTGAAAGACAACGGACAGAACTACGATCGCGCAAGTGCAATGGCTAAGTTATACGCCTCGGAAGTTGCAATGAAAACAACCGTAGAAGCCATTCAAATTCACGGTGGATATGGTTATGTTAAGGAGTACCACGTGGAACGTTTGATGCGCGACGCGAAAATCACCCAAATTTATGAGGGAACCTCTGAGGTACAGCGCGTGGTTATTTCACGTGATGTTTTGAGGTAAAATACAATCTTGAAATTATAAAAAGCGGTTCTATTAGAGCCGCTTTTTTTATGTATATCGATTAAGAAAATCCTGATATGCTAGACGGATACCCTCTTCTAGGTTGGTCTTTGGCTTCCAACCTGTGCTAAACAAACGAGAAGAATCCATCAACTTTCTAGGGGTTCCGTTTGGTTTGCTACTATCGTATTTCATTCCACCATCAAAACCAACCACCTTAGCCACAGTTTCTGCTAATTCTTTGATGGTAACATCGCTTCCAAACCCAACATTCACAAACTGCTTTTCATTATAGTTTTCCATTAAGTAAACCAAGGCGTTTGCGAGGTCATCTGCATATAAAAACTCACGCATTGGTGTACCATCACCCCATATCTCCACCTGGCCTGTTGAAGATACTTTCGCTTCGTGAAATTTACGTATCAAAGCGGGCAATACATGAGAGTTTTCTGGATGATAATTATCATTAGGGCCATACAAGTTTGTGGGCATAGCGGAAATAAAGTTACAGCCGTATTGATCTCGGTATGCCTCACACATTTTTATCCCAGTAATCTTTGCAATGGCATAGGGTTCGTTCGTTGATTCTAAATATCCGCTTAGTAAATAGTCTTCCTTAAGTGGTTGTTCCGCCAATTTGGGATAAATACAACTACTTCCTAAAAACAACAACTTCTTCACTCCGCTCTCATAAGCAAAGTGAATCAAGTTGTTTTGAATCATTAAATTATCGTAGAGAAACTCAGCCCTATATACGTTGTTGGCATGAATACCACCAACCTTTGCTGCAGCAACAAAAACATATTGGGGTTTCTCTGTTTGATAAAATGAACGAACCGCATCTTGACTTCTGAGATCGAGTTCTTTAGATGTTTTTGTGACAATGTTGTGAAAACCATTGTTTTGTAGCTCACGAACAACGGCACTGCCCACCATTCCGCGGTGTCCTGCTACGTATATTTTGGCTTCTTTTTCCAAAGTTATTCGAAATAGTTTTTGGTTTCAAAGCCACCCTCTTTGAGGTAGTCTTGCTTCTTCATGAGTTTAATGTCTGAGCTCATCATGTCTTCAACCAAAGCTGGTAAATCATATTTTGGTTTCCAACCCAGTTTCTCTTGGGATTTTGTTGGATCACCAATTAATAAATCTACTTCTGTTGGACGGAAATACCTTGGATCAACAAAAACAACTTCCTGTCCGATTTGAAGGGTGTTGTTCTTACCTGTTGCTTTTTCAAATCTTTCCTGGTCTATATGCTCAACAAAACCCACTTCATCTACACCTTCTCCTTTAAAACCTAACGTAACACCAACATGACCGAAAGCCATTTTAACAAATTCTCGTATCTCGGTCGTTTGGCCGGTGGCAATCACAAAATCCTCGGGTTTTTCTTGTTGCAAAATCAAGTACATCGCTTCTACATAATCCTTTGCATGACCCCAATCTCGTTTGGAGTTAAGGTTTCCTAAATAGAGTTTTTGCTGCAGACCAAGGGCAATTCTTGAAGCGGCTCGGGTAATTTTTCTTGTAACAAACGTTTCGCCTCGTATGGGGCTTTCGTGGTTGAATAAGATACCATTACAAGCATACATGTCGTAGGCCTCCCTGTAATTTACCGTAATCCAATATCCATACAATTTTGCAACAGCATACGGACTTCTTGGGTAAAACGGAGTGGTTTCTTTCTGCGGAACCTCTTGCACCATACCGTATAATTCCGATGTTGATGCCTGATATATTCTTGTTTTCTTGACCAAACCAAGAATTCTGATAGCTTCTAAAATTCTCAACGTACCAATACCATCACTGTTAGCTGTGTATTCCGGTGTTTCAAAACTTACCTGAACGTGGCTCATGGCTCCTAGGTTGTAAATCTCATCGGGTTGTACCTCTTGGATGATACGTATAAGGTTGGTAGAGTCACTTAAGTCTCCGTAGTGTAACCTAAACTTAGAATCTTCAATATGTGGATCTTCGTAAAGATGATCAATACGGTCAGTGTTAAACAACGAACTGCGTCGTTTAATTCCGTGAACGATGTAACCCTTCTTTAAAAGAAACTCTGCCAGATAGGCTCCATCTTGTCCTGTTATTCCGGTGATTAATGCTACTTTCATTATTTTGCATCAAAAATAACCCTTTTTTGATGTTTGCCGTTTTCATTGACCAGGACTCCCCACGCACTCGTTACGTTTTGCAAGAGATATTGTCAAGAAGATGGAATACTGCTCTCGCAATTTTTACAAATTGGAATGAGTTCAAAGCCTCCAATGAATTCTTCAAAATAGAGTACACAACAGAGAAAAGAGACGATAGCCATTCGTTTTTTATTCAGCGAGAAAACATCATCGTAGAAGAAGGGGTAAACGAGTATTTTAACCCAACAACAAACGCTTACCACATAAGCGAAAACACAAAAAAACACCTCTCCTTGCGCATCAAAAACATCGATTTGTCTCATTCAGAGAAATCCAGGATGCTTTCGGTTTTGGATGAACCCTACCCCTGTCTATTTCCAAATGACGGTGATTTAGGGTTTGATTTGTTCTCTATGGCTTTTTACTTTTTAAGTAGATACGAAGAGTTTCAAAGATTTGAAGAGGATAAATGGGGTCGTTTCCATTACAAAAATAGTTTTGTTTCCGAACTGCATTATAACCCAAGCCCTGTTTTAGATGTAGCAATCATCCACTTTTTGGGTTTGATGGGTGCGCTCGAAAAAATTCAACTTCCTTTCGATGTGCAACCCACTGTCGATATTGATATCGCTTACCGTTTTAAAGGTCGTTCTTTGGGGCGCACGCTTTTATCCACTTTTCGATTTCCTTTACACTTACCTCACCGCATTTGGTCCTACTTAAGCAGAAAAGACCCCTTTGACCCCAATAATACCGTATCTGAATACCTAAAAGGACAAGAAAACCAAAGTCGTGTTTTTTGGCTTTGCTCTTCTAAAACAAATGGTGCTAACAAGCAAGTGCAAAGAAAATACCCACCCTTTCAATCTGTTATTCGCTCCGTAGATAAACAAACGAATATTGGCCTACATCCTTCACTCTCTACATCACCGATATCCGACTGGAAAGAAGAAAAAGAATGGTTAGAAAAAACCACAGCATCTAACATTACCCATAGCCGTCAACACTTTTTACATTTGTTATTTCCAGACACCTATCATATCCTACAAAAAATTGGGATTACCGATGATTGGAGCATGGGTTTTGCTGAAAATGTGGGCTTCAGGGCGGGAACAGCTTATCCTTTTCATTGGTTTGATTTATCAAAAAATGAAGAAACAAACCTTTGCATCCACCCTTTTTGCCTGATGGATGTTACCGCAAAAAACTACATGAAACTCAACCCAGACCAAGCCATTGATGTTGGTCGAACCTTAAAAGAGCTTGTGTTTATCTTTGGGGGAAGGTTTGCTTTTATCGTGCATAATGAATCATTGTCTGAAGCGGAAGGTTGGGGTGGTTGGAAGCGTGTTTTCAACTCTTGGAAAAACCCTAAAATTGCCGTTACAAGCTCATAAATAGATTGAAATACCTAAAACGCAACGATATTGACCCTGTTTTATGGAATGCTTGCATTGAAAGCAATGAATATTATATCCCATATGCGCGTTTTGAATATTTAGATGCTCTTTGTAATGGAAGTTGGGGCGCGCTAGTTAAAGGTCGCTATGAAGCCGTTTTTCCATTGCCGTACAGGAAAAAATGGGGACTTATTCCCTATGTATACCAACCCGTTTTTTGCCAACAACTAGGGGTATTTGGAAACCCGGGAAACTTAACTACAAACGACTTTATTCGAAAAATCCCATCGTTTTTTGTTCGTATACATCTCCAAATACACGGTGGTTTTGGTATACCATCAAACAGTATAAAGTTACCCAACTTTATTAAAAAACCACCGCACCACCCCGATCAAGATTTTAATAAGGACGCCTTAAAAAATTTACGAAA
>VMCP01000148.1 GCA_008081305.1 Bacteroidota bacterium
TCTTGCGACACCACCCCCTCAAGATGGCGTGTCTACCAATTTCACCAACTGGGCTATTGTATTTTCAAAGGTAAGGATTATACCTCTCCTTAAATGATTAACATCGCATCTCCGTAACACAAAAAGCGGTATTTCTCTTTGATTGCTTCTTGGTAAACTTCTTGCATAAACTCATAATCTGAATAAGAACATGCCATCATGTAAAGTGGAGAACCTGGGGCATGTAAATTAGTTAAATATGCATTCGCAATATTAAACTCATAAGGTGGAGTGATAAACTTATCAGACCAACCTTCACTTGGGTTCAACGTTTTTGTTGAACTTACACTGGATTCAAGTGTACGCATCACAGAACCACCAATGGCAACTACACGCTTCTTTTCTTCAATGGCATGATTAACAGCATCACATGTTTCTTGACTGATGTTGTAATACTCACTATCCATTTTGTGTTTTGACAAATCTTCAACCTCGATATCACGGAAAGCACCTAAACCTAAATGCAAGGTGATTTCTGAGAATTTAATTCCCTTGATATCTAAACGCATCAATAGCTCGCGAGTAAAATGCAATTGAGCTGCTGGGGCTGCTACTGCTCCAACGTTTTTAGCAAATAAAGACTGATACCAATCTTCGTCTTCCGGTTTAACCTCTCTATCGATGTATTTAGGGATAGGTGTTTCACCCAATTTCTTTACCACACGATTGAATTCTTCATCCGTTCCATCAAATAGGAAACGAATTGTTCTACCACGAGAAGTGGTGTTATCTACTACCTCCGCAACTAAATCATCGTCACCGAAATACAGTTTGTTTCCAACACGAATTTTTCGTGCCGGATCAACCAATACATCCCATAAACGCAATTCATGATTTAACTCGCGCAACAAAAACACTTCAATTTGAGCGCCTGTCTTTTCTTTTTGACCGAACATCCGCGCAGTAAACACCTTGGTGTTGTTTACAACAAACACATCATCTTCGTTGAAGATATCTAAAATATCATGGAAGGTTTTATGTTCGATTTTCTGATTTTTACTATCAACCACCAACAAACGACTTTCGTGTCTTGTTTTTAGTGGTTCCTGGGCAATCAGCTTTTCAGGAAGTTCAAATTTGAATTGGCTTAATTTCATATAAAAATACTCGCCCTAAATTGGGGCTGCAAATATAGAACAAAATAGGCCTAATTGAAAATTACCCCTTGAAAAACATAACTTTGCGGCATGGAACAGATATCGGTAATCGGTGGGGGAACAATGGGCAATGGAATCGCTCATGTGTTTGCTCAAAATGGCTATAAAGTAAATCTCATTGATATAAAGCAAGAAGTCTTGGATAAAGCTCTTGCCACGATCAGTAAGAATTTAGATCGTATGGTGGCCAAGGAAAAAATCACCGCTGATCAAAAAGACCAGACTCTTGCCAATATCCACACACATACATCATTGATTAGCGGTGTAAGCAACGCTGATTTGGTGGTTGAAGCAGCCACAGAGAATGTTGAAATTAAATTAGACTTGTTTCGTCAGCTTGATAAACTAACCCCTGCTGGTTGTGTTCTTGCCTCTAATACATCATCCATTTCTATCACGAAAATTGGTTCGGTCACCGATCGTCCAGATAAGGTTATCGGCATGCACTTCATGAATCCTGTTCCTGTTATGAAATTGGTTGAGGTTATTGAAGGATTCAAAACAGATAAAAAAGTAACGGAAGAAATCGTAGAGCTATCAAAAAAACTCGGAAAAGTACCTGCATTAACTCAGGACTATCCTGGTTTCATCGCTAACAGAATTTTAATGCCGATGATCAACGAGGCCATTATATCCTTACATGAAGGTGTAGCTGACGTCACAGAAATTGATACCATCATGAAGCTTGGAATGGCTCATCCAATGGGTCCTTTGCAGCTTGCAGACTTTATCGGATTAGATGTTTGCTTGGCAATTCTAAATGTTCTGTACGATGGCCTAGGAAATCAAAAATACGCCCCATCACCTTTACTCATTAACATGGTTACTTCTGGTGATTTAGGTGTGAAAAGCGGACGTGGATTTTACGACTACAGCCACGGCACCAAAGAATTAGTGGTTGCACCGAATTTCAAATAAGTAAAAAACAATTAATCATAAAAGGCTCCTCATTGGAGCCTTTTTTATTTCTTTATCACCCAAACGCGGTTTTCTTTGATCTCGTTCCAAGGCTGGGTGATAAAACCATCATGTTGAAGCTGCTTTCCAAGTTCTTTGAATGCTTGATCATCACACATCGTATTGATAATGGCTACTCCACTGGAGTTCATCATATACTTCAAATTTTCCCAGAAATCTTTAGGCCAAACTGGGTTTCGATCATCAATAAATAAGTCAACGATAATTAAATCGTAATCCCATTCATTTTCAACTGCTCTGTGCGCATAATCAAACGCATCCTCCAATAAGATTTTTACTCCTTTAGAATAAAAATAACGTTGAGCCCAATCGTAAATGGTAGCATCGCTTTCTACCCCTACAATTTGCGAATCATGCTGAAATTTTTCGTGAATAATCTGGGCCGCACTACCCCCACCATATCCCAACATCAACACTTTATCAAAGGAATATGATTTACTGTGTAATCGTTGAATAAGCTTCATCATTACTTCATGAAGTTTACCAAACGAATAATTCACTCGACGCGTATCCAACATCACCTTACCATGATACACTACTATTTCAAGATCATGTCCAAGATTTCCTCGACCAGACTTAATGATCACAGGCCAAAAAAAACTTCCTAACCATTGAAAAAAGCTTGGCTTTAACATCCCTCCAAAAATACGATACCTTTGCGATTTATGCAGTTCCCTAAGTTGCTCCTTGCTTCAAAATCACCTCGAAGACACGAGATTTTTAAACTTGCCGGCTTTGATTTTGACATTGTTCAAATCGATGCAGATGAATCCTACCCAAATAACCTTAAAGGCGCAGAGGTTTGTCGGTTTCTATCGGAACATAAAAGTGGCCATTACAAAGAAGAAATTGGTAATCGTGTATTGGTAACCGCTGATACCATCGTTTGTATTGACGATATGGTATTGAACAAACCAAAGGACGCTAATGAAGCAGAAACGATGCTGAATATACTTTCAAATCGAACACACATTGTTCACACGGGTTGTACCTTACGGACAGATGATAAATTGCATACCTTCCATGAATCCACAGAGGTCACTTTCAAAGAGTTAAGCTCGATCGAAATAAAGGAATACATACAAAACTGCCAGCCCTTTGACAAGGCTGGCAGCTATGGAATCCAAGATTGGATGGGAGTAATAGGCGTGAAGAAAATTAACGGTTGTTTCTACAACGTAATGGGATTCCCCTCTGCAACATTCTACCGCGAATTATCCCTGTTTATTTAGTCTTTTCGTCTGCAAGTTTCAGTGCATTATATGCATTGATTAAACGACCGCTGCGGCACAACTCTTTAAAACGAATTTTATCGCTGGTACCCGGTAAAATCACTTTATTCCTGATTTTTTTACCCGATTCCATTATGATTTCTTTTAACTGTACTGCTGTTAATTCAGGATAACGGCTCCAAACCAAAGCCGCTACGCCAGCCGCTACTGGAGCAGCCATACTTGTACCGTTGAAATAAGCATACTTATTATCTGGAATGCTCGAATAAATATCGCGTCCTGGAGAAAATATGTCCACGTTGTCCTTACCGTAATTTGAAAAACCTGTCGCCAATTCCTTCTTTTTCAATTGGCTTGCTCCAATTTCTATCCAGTTAGATGCAAAAGTTTTTCCACCCCAGAGGGTATCGTTCGGGTAATTGCCCTTGATATCGTTATTACTAGAATTATTTCCTGCAGCGTGTACCAGTAAGACCCCTTTACTCTCTGCATAGGCCACAGCAGAATCTACAATGTTCTTATCCCACTTATATCCTTTACCAAAGCTCATATTGATAATTTGGGCACCCATATCTACTGCATAACGAATACCATTTGCAACGTCCTTATCTCTTTCGTCTCCATCCGGTACTACACGCACCACCATGATCTTCACATGATCGGCAACGCCGTCTAAACCGATACCATTACCTCTTTTTGCACCGATAATTCCTGCGACATGGGTTCCATGTCCTGCATCTGGTCCAACCACATCCCAATTACCGTAATACCTCTCAGAAGAATTACTGTAATCGTCTTGGACGATCATGCGAGAATTAAACTCTGTGTTATAATGGAAATTTGCCTTATTGTAAAAGTAATCTGCTTGACCCTTAATTTCCTCTTCAAAGTCTTTGAAACTAGTACCCTGCTGCTTCATCATTTTCGCAATGCCTTTACCCAAAACGGTGATCATATTTCCATCGCCTGAAATATTTTCTAGTTCTTCAGCCGTTGGATTCTCCTTACCCAACATCTCTTTTAGCTGAGTGAGTACTTCAGAAACCTTATTTATTTTATTGTAACTCGCGAGGGCTCGATCTCTATTCTTCTGCACATCCTCTTTCATTTTGAGATAAAACTGGTAAGACGCATCGTTGATATCGCCACCATCCTTATAGTCTTGATCCCATTTTGCTACTAAACGAGTAATTTCTAGATTATCGCCTCCAACCATGGTGTGATTGGGACCTCCGATGAAATTCCAGCCGTGAACATCATCGATGTATCCGTTTTTGTCATCATCGAGTCCATTTCCAGGGATTTCTTTTGTATTTACCCATAGAACGTCTTTTAAATCTTCATGATTCACATCTGTTCCGCCATCAATTACGGCAACTACGATGTCTTTGGCTTCCCTTTTCACGTACTCAGAGGCATAGGCCTTGTCTAGGTCAATGCCCATATTGGAGCGAGTTGGTTTTGAATGATACCAATGCTTGTCTGGCTTTTGAGCACTCGCGGTGAATGCGGTAAAGAGACTAATGATTAAAAATATATACTTCATTTGTTTTTATTTCTTTCTTGCAAATACCATGATACTGACGGCTTTAAATGGCCATATGGTGGTATGATTTCCAAAGAATAATTTCCTTAGAATTTGTTGAAGGGGTTTCCACTTGATGACATCCATCGGTGCTGTGACTAATTTTGTTTCCAACACTTCAAACCCCGAGTCCTCTAATAACGTCGTAATACGCTTTTTCGTGTATATACGAGCTAATGCAAAACGCTCATGAATAGGTCGGGGCAACCAAGAAAACAAAGGCACTCTATTCCATGGCAGCAAAGGGAGAGACGCTCCATGCGTTTCAAAAATCCACCATTTATTTGGGACGGATATTGCGCAGAGACCACCTGTATTTAGTGACGATGCATAGTTCTTGACACCATCTTCTGTGGGTAAATGTTCGATTACCTCAAAACTGATTAAACGGTCAACTTTTGATTCTAAAGGCGCGGCGCAAATATCGTGCTGCTTCCAGCTTGCATTTTCTGCATTCAGTTCATTTTTAAGCTTTTCGAAATCCGCTTGGTGATCGGGTGCATATTCCAGCCCGATGACCTTTTTAAACTCTTTTGCCAAAGGTAAAACCGTATTACCATTGCCACATCCAATATCAACAAGGCTCGATTCCTTATCCCAAAAAGCCTGAAACTCTTTCAGAATCGCGATACGTCGTTTCACAAGCAAATCGTCCGCATCGGCAGGTTTACCCAAATAATGCTTCCCTTCAAATAGACTTTTATCGACTCTTTGCGTATTACTCATGCCTATGCACCTCCTGAACGACCCTTCAAATTAAATAAAACCCTTCGAATAACTATCCATACATGGGCGAGTATATTGGGTAAAAATCCAAAATGATTTTTGAATATTTCGTAACGCTCTTTGATGGCTTTTCTAGAATTCTCGGTACTACTTCCTCCAATTTGAAAGTCTGAGAGCACACCAGGAACTTTATGTGTTATTGGATTCAATTCAAGCACATTAAGTATCCAATCAATATCGGATGCCTGCTTAAACTCTAAATTATAATTCGGCGAGATGGCGGTTCTAACAATGATGCTCTGATGGCAGATATTCATGCCAAAACGAAAAGATGACTTGGTGATTTTTTCTGGAAACTTTTGCGGTTTCAGTTCAGAAATTAAACCAATCGATTGGTATTTCTCATTCACAAAATCAGTATCCCCAAAAAATACATCCGCATTTGGGTTTTGCTCAATAGCGCTCAATACATCCTGTAACGACTGTTCATGATGAAATCTATCACCGCTGTTCAAAAACCATAGATAATCTCCTTTTGCCGTTGTGATGCCCTTATTCATTGCATCATAAATACCTTCATCTGGTTCAGAAACCCAATGATCTATATGCTCGTTGTTACTTTCTATAAACTTTTTTGAATCGTCCGTACTCCCTCCATCGATGATAAGCCATTCGTAATCTGAACGCCTTACATCTTGAGATACAACCGATTTGTGAGTGGCCTTTAAACCCTCTAGGTTGTTGTAATTAATGGTGATTACACTTACAACGGGTTTATTCATCCTCTTCTTTTCTGAAAGCAGGAAGAGCAATCACGCCAAATAACGCGAGGATTAATATGGCTGAGCTCGCAGTTTCTAAAGTAATCATCGTCCCGCGATCGGCTGGTTCATATACCCAGAGTATGTTATGTTTACCCTTAGGGATCTCAACACCTCGTAGTATGTAATTTACCTGCAATGGCGTAGCCGGTTTATTATCAATATACACCTTCCAGGCACCATTTTGCTCATTATAATGAATCTCACTAAATACAGCTAGACTGTTATCGCTGACTTCTGCTTCATAGTATATTGAGTCTGAGGTGTAACGTGTAACCTGAATCATTCTAGTACTAGAAGAATCCATTCCATAATATATTTTAGATGGTTTGTTTTCAAACTTATCCTCTATGATGACAGATTTAGAAAGGTCTCGATTACTCAACAAATTCAAAGCAGATTTCGCATCCGACGCTGTTTCTACAGAATCAACAAACCAAGCTTGACCCAATGCAGTAGATCGCAACATAGCATCTTCTTTTCCAGTTTTAGGGTCTTTGGTTAATACATATCGGCAATTCAGCATATCTAACACTTGGTTATTCATGATTACATCACTTGATAACTGCTGGCCACTTTTAGTGATACCATAACTGATAATATCTTGATACCTACTCAATTTAGCAGGATGATAACCTCCAACATTACGATGGAAAGGTGCAGAATGATTATCATTAAATGGACTATACCTCAAATCAAAGACGCGCGAATTATCCTTGTTCACTTCCATAATCTGTTGATCAAGTATTGAAGGTTGAATCTCTGTTTCTTCTTCTTTATCAACCCATTGCTCATCGGTTAGGTAGCGACTAGAGATTCCTATTAAATCGATGGCTACCACTGCTGTCAAAATCAAACCAATTTGCATCACTTTTAATTTTTTATTTATTCCTGCCCAAACCAAGCCTACAGCAATAACCAAGAAAATCGCGGAACGCCAGATATCGCCCCATAATAAATCAGATCTTAATTCCTTAAAAATTGGAATAACCTGAGCATTTCCTGATTTTGTATACTGCGCATCAGAAGGACCGTCTAGACCTTGACCATAAGCTATAATCATGGTGATTCCCAAAAGTATAGCTGCCGTCATCCAAGTTGTTTTAAACATTGATTTCAACTGCTCGGGTTTATATGGGAAACTTAAAATTTTATACAATCCGTAAATGGCAATAAATGGTATAATCGCTTGTGCGATAGATAAGGCCATCATGGGTGTTCTAAACTTATTGTAGTATGGCAGGTACTCGAATAAGTACTCATTTAGGAAAAAGTATTTTCCCCAAGAAAGTAGAATAGAAACAACGACAGTAACTAAACCAAATGAGACGATTCTCCTGTACAGGTGGTGGTCATCGTCATCGGTCTTCCATTGCTTGATTTTAAAACTGAATACCACACTTAGAACAAACAAAAATATCAATATGGCACCCATGTAAACAGGGCCACTTGTAAACTGCATTTCCCCAAAGTATGTAGGTAATCGTTCTACTCCAAAAGGGTTTGTATCTGGAACCAATTCATTTGAACTACCGCCTTTGAATCGAGGTACAAACAAGGTAAATGTCTCTGACAAACCATAACTCCAACTAAAAGCATAGTCAATATCCAACCCATCTGCACCTACTTGGGACTGTCCTTTTGATGGCATTTCACTTGTCACTTCCGAACCACCACGCATGGTAGCTTTGGAATATTGCATGGTATCATAAATCTTACCAACAGAAGTTAAAACCGCTAACAAGGATGCTAAGGACATCACACCAATCTTCAACCCAAAAGACTTCCAATCTTTACTTTTTCTAGTTGCCCACAATTCAACCACCGCATAAACCAGCATGATAATACCTGCGTAGTATGCAATCTGGTAGTGAAAGTAATTAATCAACATCCCAAAAAACAACCCAAGTGCAACACCCCCTTGCAGCCATTTTTTCTGATTTAACAACATCAAGCCTGCTATCACACCCGGCAGTAGTGACATTGCCAATACTTTGGTGATATGTCCTGCTTCAAAACTAGACATGGTGAAAGTCATAAACGCGTAACCAATAGCAGCAGCAGCTCCCATGTAAGGACTTACCTTGAGTACATAAAGCAGCAAAAACATACTGATCATCGAGATAAAAAGGAAATCAAATGGGTGCTCCACCAATTGAAATAGGGTTAACGGTTTCCATTTGAGCAGAAGACTACCTTGCTCAACACCGGTAATTAAATTCGATGGCATCCCTGAAAACAATCGATCACTCCAATTTGGGAAAGAACCGGTTTGTTCTTTTATGTCATGGGCATTTTGGGTCATCATGCGTACCTGTTGCATATCTCCCTGTTGCAGCATCTGATCATCCAATGCCGGACTAAAATACCACATGGATAACACCCAAAAACCTAGGAAAAAAGCTAGTATCTGACCTATTTGTTTCACGTATTTACGGTTAACTTTCATGATTGTAGATTTAGCGAATTTCCGTGTTTTTTTTAAGAAAACCCCCTCTTTTTTGATTATTTAGGGTCCAAAAGTATAACCGTTTATCCTGTTAAAAATCGTAAAATTGTGACATGAAAGTGAACGATCATTTGGTTTTCGATCTAATTTCAAAAGAAAACACCCGTCAGCACAAGGGTTTAGAGCTAATAGCCTCTGAAAACTACACACATGAGCAAGTCATGGAAGCCATGGGTAGTATACTCACCAATAAGTATGCTGAAGGGCTACCCAACAAGAGATACTACGGGGGTTGTGAAATTGTTGACCAAATCGAACAGCTGGCGATCGATAGATTGAAAGCCTTATTTGGAGCAGAATGGGCCAATGTTCAACCGCATTCTGGGGCACAAGCCAATGCAGCGGTGATGTTAGCCGTACTCAAACCCGGCGACAAAATATTAGGCTTTGATTTAAGCCATGGTGGCCATCTAACGCACGGTTCACCCGTTAATTTCTCTGGGAAAATATACCAATCTTCTTTCTACGGTTTGAATAGAGAAACAGGCTTAATCGATTATGAATTAATGGAAAAAACCGCCCGTGAAGAAAAACCGAGATTGATTATATGCGGAGCTTCTAGCTATTCTCGAGACTGGGATTATCAGCGTTTCAGAAATGTGGCTGATGAAGTAGGCGCCTTATTGCTTGCTGATATATCGCATCCCTCAGGATTAATCGCAAAAAAACTACTGAATGACCCATTAGAATATTGTCATATCGTAACTTCTACTACGCACAAAACCCTTCGTGGACCAAGAGGAGGCATCATCATGATGGGCAAAGATTTTGACAACCCTTGGGGACTAAAAACACCGAAAGGGACTATCAAGAAAATGAGCAGTTTATTGGATGCGGCCGTTTTTCCAGGCACGCAAGGAGGCCCATTGGAGCATGTGATTGCAGCAAAAGCGGTAGCCTTTGGCCAAGCGCTTTCTCCCGATTTTGAAGATTATGGGAAAAGAGTAATCGCCAATGCCCAAGCACTCTCAAATCATTTGGTTGAGTTAGGTTATGGAATCATTTCTGGAGGGACGGATAATCACTTGATGTTGATTGACCTTCGCGCGAAAGACCCAGAACTAACAGGTAAAGTAGCGGAAGAAACATTAGGTAATTGTCATATCACCATCAATAAGAATACCGTTCCTTTTGAAGAAAGAAGTCCTTTCGTTACGAGCGGTATTAGATTAGGCACTCCTGCATTGACCACACGTGGATTTGCTGAACACCACATGATCACCGTGGCAGAATTAATTGATAAGGCATTGGTCAATCGAGACAATCCTAGCACTCTTTCGGAGGTTGCCAAATCAGTCGAAGAACTTACCGAGGGCATGCCCTTATTTGCATAAAAAAGCGGGCGATTTCTCGCTTTAGAAGATGCTTATTTTTTCCTAAGATTTACTTCTTTTGTCCGAGAATGTGTTTAACATCTTTTCCAAATAACATCCATGTCACTCCCAACACAATGATGGTAAGACTCGCAAACCCTAAGGATGTCATTTTTAGAGGTTCTTGAACGTTAGACCAAAATAAAACTACTAACAACATCAACAACAAAGACATGGGCGCTGTTTTCCATTTTATTTCCTTCCATGAAATGGTTTCATGCTGCATGGCTTTAATGAAACACATAATGGCAAAAAGCCACTGGGTTATTCCCGCGCTTAATGCCGCACCGAATGATCCATACTGAGGAATAAGAGATCGATTGAGCAACACATTAACCAGTAATGCCAACAAGGCCATCACCGAAAGCCATCTTAGTTTTCCTAAAGCTGTGATATAAGTCCCAAATACATGTATACAAGTCATGGCCATAAAAGCCACCATTAGCATAGTGAAATTCATCCATGAGAAAGTGGATAAACTTAAAGTGCTATTTGAATTAATTTCATCCAGCCATTTTTCACCATAAAGGATATTTAAAATATGTTCACCCCAAATAAAGGATACGGCAACTGCCATAATTCCTACAAACCAAACCAAACGAAAAGCCAACCATATCAAATCTGAACTATTGAGCTTCTCCGCAATATTTTTTGAAAAAACAGGCAATAATTGAGTACTTAAAAGCGTACTAAAAATCAAACCAGCATCGAGTAAACGGTAGCTTTGTGCGTAAATACCTGCCTGATAATACCCTGATTCTACACCCATATATCCAAACATATCCGGCGATAAATTCCGAATCATCAAAGCATCTATTCGGGTAAATGCACTCATAAAGAGAGCCATTAATATATACCAAACGACTTCTTTCGACCATTTCACCCAACTTTCGTGATGACTGATCTTATTATTTTGGTCCTGCCGATCAGCCATTTTTGATCGAGATAAGAATACAGCAGATAATACCAAGGCGATAGCATAACCCGCAGTTTGAGCCATCAAAAACACTACGATACCATTTAAACCAGAAAATGTACTTCCTCCGTATAAGAACCAAGCACTGGCAATAATGGCAACCAGGCGGTCGGTAACACTTACCACACTATCCTGAATAAACCTTTGCTTGCCTTGAAGTATGGCACGGGTGAATAATACAATGGAAGCCAATACCTGATTGCAAATCACAAACGCGAGAATCCTCCAATCTAGATTCTGATTATTTGCAACCCAGCCCACAGCTGTGATATACACAACGCCCAAGGCTAATCTCAAGCCGATAATCCGGGTTATATTGGTCAATCTACCATTGGCTGCTACTTCTCTTGAAACGTAAGCATTCAACCCTGCATCCAATAATACCGCAAATAGAAGTCCTAAATTAAAATGGACAAAATATTGGCCATACCACTCGTTGCCTAACTGCACCTGAACCGTGCGTTCAATCCATAAAATCCAAATAGGTTTAATCAGCCAATTAAGCGCTTGAAGCCAAAATAAATTTTTTAAGAATGCACGCTGCACGTTGTTGCGAAGGTATGGAATTTCAACTTTAACTTTGCTTGGTGCACGACCTAGAACCGCATTACGCTTGGCTCAATCAATATTCTGCAAGTAAGGATTCCAAATCCCCCTTTTACGGAAGAGAATACAGCGAATTTTATTTCGAGCATACCGTTTATAATCATTTGATTCATCCTCAATGGGATCATTTCGGCTCCAATACCCTATACATCAAGATTCTCTTTGTGGATTACGCTGAAGGATTTTGCATCATTGAATTAATAGGAGAATGGAACGATGCCCTTTATAATGATATCATGCAACTAAAAAGGGAAGTTCTTGAAATTCTTATGGATTGTAGAATCAATCGTTTTGTAATCATTGGTGAAAATGTCATGAATTTTCATGCTTCAGACGATTCTTACTACGAGGAGTGGTTTCAAGATGTCGAGGATGGATGGATTGCCTTTGTAAATTTCAGGGAACACGTCTTACAAGAGTTGCGAAGTAACGGCATCGATTACTACGTTAATATCGGTGGAAATCTAGATGATATATCTTGGCGAAAGTTAGGTCCTCGACAACTTTACAAAGCAATTGAGGATTTGTTGGTAAAACGACTCGATTGATTTCTACAAAATTGATTTTCATCTCGGGCTAAATCCGTATTTTTGCCCATCATTATGAGAGAAATTGCCTTTCGCGAAGCACTTAGAGAAGCCATGCAGGAAGAAATGCGCACGGATGAGCGCGTATTTATTCTTGGGGAAGAAGTTGCTGAATACAACGGAGCATATAAAGTTACTCAAGGTATGTTGGATGAATTCGGTGAGAAAAGAGTCATCGATACCCCAATTGCTGAATTAGGATTTGCCGGTATTGCAGTTGGTGCCGCCATGAACGGTCTTCGTCCTATTTGTGAATTCATGACGTTCAACTTCTCTCTTGTTGCTATCGATCAGGTGATCAATTCCGCGGCAAAAATGAACAGCATGAGTGATGGTCAGTTTACTTGCCCAATGGTTTTTAGAGGACCAACCGGTAGTGCAGGTCAATTGGCACAACAACATTCTCAAAATTTTGAAAATTGGTATGCAAATACACCTGGTTTAAAAGTTGTTGTACCAAGTAACCCAGCAGATGCAAAAGGTTTGTTAAAAACAGCCATTCGCGATGAGAACCCAGTGATTTTCATGGAAAGCGAGCAGATGTATGGTTTTAAAGGTGAAGTACCCGAAGGTGAATATACCATTCCTATTGGAGTGGCCGACGTGGTAAAACAAGGTGAAGATGTAACCATTGTAAGCTTTGGAAAAATGATGCTTCGTTGCCATGATGCTCTAAAAGCCCTTGAAAGTGAAGGAATCAATGCTGAACTCATTGACCTTAGAACGGTAAGGCCTATTGATTACGATACCGTCATAGAAAGTGTTAAGAAAACCAATAGGTTGGTAGTTGTGGAAGAGGCTTGGCCTTTAGCAAGTATTTCATCTGAATTAAGTCATATCGTTCAAAAACGAGCATTTGACTATCTCGATGCCCCCGTTCATCGTGTAACAAGCATGGATACCACCTTGCCATATGCTTCTACATTTGTGGAAGCTTATCTACCGTCTGTTGAGCGTATCGTTAAAGCGTGTAAAGAAGTAACCTACAAGGGTTAATTCACCACGACCATCGGTTTTTCACCCTCTTGCACATCTGTGCATTCTCCTATAACCCAAACTTCTTGGTTGGTTGAATTAAGTACGTTTTGGATTTCATCTGGATCACAGGTAAACAATAACCCACCATTGGTTTGAGGATCTACTATCCATGGGAATGCTTCTTGATTATTCATAGTTACCGAATACTCGTATTCGTTCCAATTCCTCATTGCATTATCCGGTAAAATAAACTGCTTAGCCAAAGTGTCTGCCTCTTGGATTACGGGCAGTTTAGAAAATGTTAGTTCGATATTCACACCCGAAGCAAGGGCTATTTCTGTTGAATGTCCCAATAACCCAAAACCAGTTATATCTGTCATGGCTCGAACCGATGGGAACGCGCTTAAACTCTCTCCCAAATGATTACTTTGCGTTAAATAATGATATAACTTTTCATCCTGGGAAGCAACAGATATACCTCTTTTATGTGCTGCTGCTAGCATGCCTATGCCCACGGGCTTGGTCATACAAATAACATCCCCAGCCTTTGCCATCGCATTGGTTCTTAATCGTTCGGCATCAACAAGACCCGTTACACTTAAGCCAAACATAGGGTCTTTCACATCCACACTATGCCCTCCTACGAGTGGAACCCCAAGTCCTGAACACAAGGCTTCCCCACCTTTCATGACATCCTTTGCCATTTCTATTGGTAAAGAATCTAAGGGCCAAGCCAATAATGCATTTGCCATGATTGGCCTTCCCCCCATTGCATAAATATCGCTTAATGCATTAGCCGCTGCAGCCTTACCAAATACGATAGGATCGTCCACCATGGGCGTAACAAAGTCTACCGTTTGCAAGAGATATTGACCATTACCCAAATCATATACAGAGGCATCATCATTTGAACTATTACCCAATACAATTTTATCCCCTTCCTTCGGCTGATAACGCATACCATCTAAAATCTCTTTTAAGGTAGACGGTTGAATTTTACATCCACATCCGCTGCCTTTGGAAAGTTGGGTTAATCTCGGGGATTCTTGCATACACAAATTTACACTTATCAAAATTGAATTAGGGGATATCCCCCAAAAGCGTGTTTTATATTATGTAACCAATCAACAACAACATGAATACTAAACCTTTCTTAAAAATTATCTTTTCTGTGGGATTCTTGGCTTTAGTATGGTCATTCAAACCAAGTGAATCCCATGACTATAAGCGCGAAATGATGCATGACGCATTCCAAGCCAAAGAATTACTTAGCTATCGCATCCACTACGGAGTATTAAATGCAGGTACCGTTGATATGTCGGTTTCTAAACCGTTAAACATCCATAATAAAAAGGCCTACAACTTTAAAATTGAAGGGCGCACCAATAGCAGCTTCAATTGGTTGTATAAAGTCCGTGACAAATTTGAAAGTTGGGTAGATGCCAGCAGTCATACTCCCCTTCGATATGCTAAAACCGTACGCGAGAACGACTATTACCATCAAGATGTGGCCATCTATAATCACAAGGAAAAGTATTTGCGCAATAAAGAGGGCAAAATAAACATCACCCAGAACACGCAAGATTTAGCATCGGCTATCTACTTTATGAGGCAGCTGGATTTTAAAAACAAGCCTCTCAATTATGCCTACCCCATGGATATTTATATAGATAACGAAATCTATAATCTCAAGGTAGCGTATAAAGGCAAAGAAACCATACAAACTGACCTTGGGAAGGTACGATGTATTAAGCTTCAACCGGAAATGGTGGTAGACAGAGTATTCAAAGAGAAAGATGCGGTAACGGTTTGGGTTAGTGACGATAAAAATCACATTCCCGTTCGAATAGAAGCTGCAATATATGTGGGTTCTTTAAAAGTGGACCTCACCAGCTATAAAAACTTGAAAAACCCTTTTCAAAGTTTGCTTAAAAAGAAATAATTAGTACTCGCCAACAAATACGCGATTTACTCTTGATGAAATGGAAGTTAGGATTTCATAAGGAATGGTTCGGCCTCGGTCGGCCATTTCTTTTATGGAGTTATTAGGCCCAAAAATCTCCACCTCATCACCTTCCTGAACATCCAAATCAGTAACATCCACCATGCACATATCCATACAGATGCTACCAACAAAAGGCACAAACTGACCTTGGATAAAAGCAACACCATTTCCATACCCAAAACTCCTGTGTAGGCCATCTGCATAACCAATATTCAATGTAGCAATTGTTCTACTTTGCGTAGAAAATGAGTTAGATCCATATCCTACACTTTCCCCAGCAGGAACATTTCTGATTTGTGAAATACTCGCAATTAAAGTGGATGTCGTTTTTAATCCAATCTCTATATTTTTTGAAGGATCGAATCCATATAAACCAATCCCCAAACGCACCATATCGTATTGCTTTTCAGGAAAGCGTACAATTCCCGAACTATTTAAAACATGCAACATGGGCTTGTAACCCAAAGCAGAAATCCATCGGTTGGCACGATCTTCAAATAATCTAAATTGTCGTTGATTAATCTCGTCTTTCTTTTGGTCTTCGGCTGAAGCTAAATGCGTAAAAATTCCGTGAATCTGAATATTGGGAGGGATCATAGAGATTAACTCATGAATATCCTCATTATCAAAACCCAAACGATTCATCCCGGTATTCAATTCTATATGGCAGCGAATAGGTTTACCCTCAGCCGTCCTTATGAGATTTTGTAAACTTGAAACACTAAAAACAACCGGCTCCAATTCAAAATCCAAGGCTATTTTATAAGCATCTGTATCGGAATTCATCACCATAATAGGTGTTTGTACTCCTGCCTGTCTTAAAGCTTGACCTTCATCAGCAAAAGCAACTCCGAAGTAATCAACACCTTGATTCTCCAACATTCTTGCAACTTGAAATTGACCGCTTCCATAACCCGACGCCTTGACCATAACCATGGTTTTAACCCCTTTGTTTAACAGGCTTCTATACTTCTCCAGATTATATCGAATATGATCTAAGTTGATTTCTAAAAAAGTAGAATGCGACTGCCTTTTCAG
>VMCP01000104.1 GCA_008081305.1 Bacteroidota bacterium
AAAATACATATCAATGGACGGATAGGTTATTTCACCGCCATGAGTATCAACAGCCACGATAATCGCTAGCTCTTTCACATTTTCAACAAACTCCTCAACCATCCAATCCCCATCAAAAGGGATGTATCCATTCAATAGATCTACTTTCTTCGCAATAGACACTCCTTTACCATCATAACCACCTGTTCTAGATTTTACTACAACCCGTTCCCCTCTTAACTCATTCAATCCTTCAAGATTATCTTTACTCATCAACTTGAATGGGGCCGTGGGTACATGATTGGATTCATAGAACTTCTTTTGTGTGCCTTTATCACCAATTATCTCTAGTACAGATGGTTTTGGAATTATTGATTGCCCTTGATCTTCTAGTGATATTAAGGTTTTCACATCAATGTGTTCAATTTCCCAAGTCATCACATCAGAAACCTCCGATAGCTTCTTAATGGCATCCGCATCTTTTAAGGAACCCAAAATAAAGTGATCGGTTAAGGGCTTTGCAGGGCAATCCTCAGAAGCTTCCAACGTAGTATATTTCACCTCATTGGATTTGTTTTTTGCCGCTTCTAACAACATCATGCCTAATTGTCCGCCACCTATGATCCCGACTGATTTTGGTTTATCCATGCTGCGAAATTAGGTTTCAACACAGGTTTTTAGGCAATTTTAGTCCGATAGAAAGAAAAGAAATGGAAATAACCCTAATTTCGTATATTCGAAAAGACCTATGGCCGACCCTCTCTCGGTACCTCTGCTGAATATACAACCACCGATTCCGAATTTTACATCTTGGATTATTGTACTCATTTGTTTGAGCACCATTGGCTTTTTCTCTGGGATGGAAATCGCCTTTATTTCAGCGAACAAATTACGCATAGAGCTCCGTAGCAAAAAGAGTGTTTTCGGTGGGAAATGGCTTGCCCGTTATGTTCAACGCCCTGATGAGTTTATATCTACCGTTCTAGTAGCGACCAATCTTGCCTTGGTAATTTACGGTATTGCCATGGGAGATATTCTTCATTATTATTTCAGTCTTTTTCTAGAAAATGGACTGGCTAATTTTATTTTAACCACGGTGGCAAGTACCATATTGGTTCTTATCACGGCCGAGTATATTCCAAAGACCATTTTCCGTTTACAAGCCGATCGGTTACTGTTTGTTTTTGCCTTACCCTTCCGTCTTGCTCATGTCTTACTTTGGCCCATCATAGCATTCACTAGAGGTGCATCTGCTTTGGCTATGCGCATTATATCCGATGAAGTGAAAAGTGAAGAAAGGCAGGTTTTTTCTAAGGTAGACTTGGATAATTATATATCGAGTATTGAGAGTTCTAAAGATGTTGAAACTCAAGAGATAGATACGGAAGCCTTTCGAAATGCATTGGACTTTTCTGAGGTATTGGTACACGATTTCATGGTTCCCAGAACTGAAATTGTCGCAATGGAAGTTCATACGCCCATTGAGGATATTCAAAAAGCATTGATTGAAACTTCCTTGTCAAGGGTCGTTATATACCGGGATAATATTGACAATATCATCGGGTTTGTGCATCATAGCGATTTACTCCAAGGCCACGACAAGTTGCATGAAATGCTACATCCTGTATTAATCACAGGTGAAAACACAGAGGCTCATCATCTTCTAAAACGATTCATCAAAGAGAGAAAAAGTATTGCCGTAGTAGTGGATGAATTCGGAGGAACAGCGGGTATTGCTACCGTAGAAGATATCATTGAAGAAATCTTTGGAGAAATCAAAGACGAATTCGATGTAGACGATACCAAAGAAATAAAAATCAAAGAAAACCATTATCGCTTTTCTGCTCGACTGGAAATCGATCATCTAAACGAGAAATACCCTTTTAATCTTCCCGAGGGTGATTACAATACACTTGGGGGGTATATTATTTACTACGCTGAGCGTATTCCTGAACTAGGTGAAATCCTACGATTCGATAATTTCGAATTTCACATCACCAAAATCAATGGTGCTCGAATCGAAGAAGTAGAACTTCGCATTTATTAAAGTGGCACACGGAACCGTTTAGCCCTATATATTCCAAAAACACCGTATGCATTTCCCCAATTACCCTCAACCGCCGTGGGCAATTGTGTGATCGAATTTTGTTGCCAAAGATGCGCATTTCGGTCGTTGTAATAATGAAAAAGCGAAGGGCTCAGGTTTTCTAAATACACATCAAAATACAATCTACGAATCGTCTGGTCATTGGGTGCATTTCTATATACCACTAAACTGGTATTCAAACCATTGAATGTTTCATCTGTAAATAACAATTCTTTGTTCGTGTACACATTGTACTCGTTACGAATGAAGGGTAGTTCTGTCCCTGATATTGGCATGATTTGAGACACTAACGTACTGTCACTTACTTCTCCATCTTCATCCAATTCGTATTCCCAAAAGGCTTCATTAATCCATATACGGTAGTGATTTTTTGCAGCAGCACTATCCTTGAACCTAATGCTAAAAGCGGTTGTTCGACCTACAAAATTGGCAATGAACGGATAGGTTTCAACCTTTTCAATGGAAATATCCTCTGGTACCCGTTCCATTACGTGGTATTCGGTTAAACCCAAACTAAATGAAAGTAACAGAGAGTCTGAGGTTTCAAAAGTAAATTTAGATGATTGGTAGTCGCCATTTCCAACAGAAGCAAAGGATTGAACTTCACCACTAACCGTATTTTCAACCAATACTTTGGCGGTATCTACCCAAGAAAAGGGTTGGGTAATCCCCTGTATCCGTCCAATGCTCACTTTGCCCACACTGTCAGGATTAAAAAACGCAAATGCATACACTTGAGTATTGTTTTGATCTACATCGCTAATATCCAACTCCTTTACGCAGGATGGTAAGCTAAGAGCTAATAATATGCCAACAATAAAATTTCTCAAAATTTGATCTGATAATTAATAAATGGCATAATGGGTAATAAACTCACCTGATAAACGGATCTTCTCTTGTTTTCAGATACCCCAATGTTTATATAAAATGGGTTCAAGCGGTTGTAAACATTGTAAACGCCAAAGCTCCATGTAATCTCTGCTAACCGTTTATTTTGACCATCAACAACTCGCTGAATAAATGATCTACGTGAGAAAGAAAGATCCAAGCGATGATTGTCGATAGCCCGTTGATTATTCCTTTGTCCGTAAATATATATGTCTTGGTAAATGTCATTCGAGCTGGGAGATGGAATGACTCCAACGGGTAATGTGTAAGCAAAACCAGAATTATACATCCAACTACCCGTGATATTCCACATGCTATTTATTTTCCAAAATAGGGTAGCGTATATGTTGTGCCTCCGATCGTATCTTGATGGAAATGGAATGTTATCATTAATCTCCACAAACTGACGCGTATTATTCATCCATGTGTAAGATATCATTCCAGATACATTCTTGCTCGACTTTGATAGTTGTATCTCCACTCCCTTTGTTTCACCCACACCAGAGGTCACCGAAGATTCCCAATTTCTATTTGATGTGATGTAAACCGATGATTCTGAGTATTCCAATAAATCTCTAAAAGATCGTTGAAATACTTCGGTTGTTAATTGCCAACGTTTGGGTAAATTCAAACTCATGGCCGCTGATAGTTGCCTTGATTGAGCTGGCTTGAATTTTGCTGTTGATGGCACCCAAAGATCTGAAGGTAATCCCATGGTAAGATTATTCAACTGGTGAAAAAATTGTCGATTTTGAGATCCGCTCAGTTTGAACCAGAGATTCGAATACAACTTCCATCTAGCATTCCAACGTGGCTCCGGTAACAAATAGAATTGTCCCAACCCCAAATCGTAATAAACCATACGAAGACCAACATCATAATAGCCCCATTTACCACCCTGAATGAACACTTGGGCATGTGTAAAATACTCTGGGGTGTTATTGGGTTCATCGTTAAATAAAAATACGTTTCTAACACTATCAACAATGGAAGTTAACGTTCGTTGGTTGGGTTTAAAACTATGGTAAGTATAACCTAAACCTGCTACTGTTTTTAGTCTGCTGGTCCATTGTTCTGACCAATTCAATGAACCTTCTATATCATAAATACCATTAGAAACACGATACAAAGACCGCTCTTGGTCTACTAATCGATTGGACTTTCTAAAATCATATTGGTAATCCCTTTGATGCCGGAAGGTATAACCCGTAAAATATGTTTTCAAGGTAATATGAGTCGATGGTCCAGGAAGCCAATCCCACTTGAGAGATGCAATATCATTTCCCCAATAAGTGGCATCCTCTGAACGTTCATTGATAACATCATCTACCTCTACACTTGAATTTTGATTAATTAAACCTGCATAATCTTGTCCAGAATAACCCATTAAAGTCAATCGACTTTTTTCACTGAAACGATGGGTTATTTTGGCGTTTAAATCCCAAAAGTTATACCGATTCACTAAATCCGTGGGATTTCCCTGGAAACCACTCAAGACAGGCTCCACCAAGTAGTCGAAAAAACTTCTTCGGGCGCCAAATAGAAAAGAAGTCTTTTTAGAAAACAGAGGACCACTAATAAATAACCGACTTGAAAGCAGACCCAAATTAACATTACCATGTAATTTTTCGGGATTACCCTCTTTGGTATCCACCTTTATAACGCTGCTTAATCTCCCCCCGTGTTGTGTAGGGAAATTACCCCGGTAAAATTCTGCATTCTTAACAATATCACCATTAAAAATGCCGAATAAACCGTACATGTGATACGGATTATATACGGGAACATCATCAAGTAAAATCAAGTTTTGATCAGCAGCTCCGCCTCTTACATACATCCCAAAAACACCCTCACTACCTGATACCACTCCTGGAGTATTAGATAATGCACGCAGTACATCAGGCTCACCAAAAAGGTGTGTAAAGTGATCCAATTGTTTTCCATTTATACGAACCCTATCACTCCAACCATTTTCGGTTTGAGGCAAATCATCTTTTCGTTTTACTTTGATTTCAGTGACTTCAAACCGATCAATTTGTGGCCTTAAGTTAACCTCAACAAAAAAGGATTTACCACTCCCAATAATGGTATCTCTAAATGGTTGAAAACCGGGGTAACTAACGACAAAATCAATTTGCTTTTGTTTTGTTCTGAGATAAAAAACTCCTTGAGCATTTGAATGTGTAACAACACCTTCTGTCTCTGAATAAATGGTGGCTCCAACTACGCGTTCACCACTTAGGGCATGGTTAATTCTACCTGCTACCCTTAAATGGTTTTCTATGGGTTTCCATGGCTTCAGAACAATGGAGTTATCCATTACCAAAGCATAAGTTAATCCATAACGCTTTAAAAAATCCGACAGCGCATCCTTTGCCTTTACCCTCCGATAATTAGCCGAAAACGTACTTTTCTTGGGTTTTAAAGAGGCATTGTATTGAAAATATGCACCAACTTCATTCTCAAATAATTCTAACGCCTCACGGAAGGATATATTTTTGAATTGCCATGTAATGGGCTCTTGGAGCCTTTCTTTAACCTGCGCACTTAAAAGCCAACTCCAGCAAAAAATTGCTAGAAATAAAACGCTCTTATAGGCAGTCCTGGTCAAATTACCACGGTTTATTTCCTCTGTTGATCGGCATAATTAAATGCCTTTTTAAGAATCTCGGTAGTTCGTGTAACAGGGTCTTTCCGAATATTGTTCTCTTCTTTTTCAACCTCCTGAAATAAAGCAGTGGTCGCTTTTTCCGTGACATATTGATTCAAATCTGTTTGAATATCGTTGTCCAAGCCAAGTATTCTTTTATTCTTATTGATTTGCGTAACTACAGGATTCCAAATTTTGGTTAAAGACACACCATCCATGGCCTTCTTAACCTCAGGCTTAAATGCACCCTTAAGGTCAGATTCGGTTGTCTTTCGTAGATAATCAGTAGCAGCACCCTCACCTCCCGTTAGGATACCCATGGCATCTTGAAAGGACATTTCAGTTACGGCCTTTTTAAAAATGGGGACCGCTGTTTTCATTGAGTTCTCAGCGCCTGTGTTCATGGCGTCTACTACTTTATCCAATTCTCCTCCAATGAGCTTATTTAAAATCCTATTGTCCCTGATTTTCTGCTCCACTGCTTGAACATCCGGTGGAAGTGGAATTTTATAACTTGGGTTTTTGGCGAAAGCACCAACTGCACCTAGCCTATCTGTTCCTTTGTTCACCCCAACTAGTAAGGCCTCTTTTAACCCTTTGATGGCATCATCCTTAGATAAAATGGGTTTGGATGTGGAATTACCTCCTCCCATTTGTTGATTAATAGCATCCGTAGCCATTTGGCCTGCCGTCTGTTTCAACGTATCACAATTTGTAAATGTGAGCACGCCTATCGCAAGTAATATCGGGGTTGGATTTTTCATATTACTTCAAATATAGGGTGTGCAATTTAGAGCTACCCTTCGTCCCTTTAGCATTTGATAAAATCCTTAATTTTGGAGACTATTTTCATTAGTCATATCTTCTGTTTCGACCCTTAAACATCCAAAATTTATATGCAAATCGAGTCTGCGCTAAATGGCTTAAAGGAGCTTTTCGCTACCCATGCAAATCCAGAGAGAGCCGTTCAAATGTCTGCCTACATGAGAAATCAATACGATTTTATCGGGCTTTCATCTCCGCAGCGAAAAGAACTCGTAAAAGAATTGAGAAAAGAGCATTATCCCGAGTCCAATCAAGAGTTACATTCATGGGTGAAATTATTATGGGAGCAAACAGAACGTGAATATCAATACGTTGCTATGGATTATTTGGATCGATACGGGCGTTTACTCAAGGATGAGGATATAAACCTTTTTGACTACCTCATCGAAAATAAAAGTTGGTGGGACACCATTGATATTACCTGTGGAAACTACTTAGGCAAGTTTTTAAAAACGCGTCCTGAATTATTTCAATCAACCTTAAAGAGGTATATCCATCACGAATATTTCTGGTTCAATCGGGCGGCCATCATCTGTCAGTTATTTTACAAGAAAGAAACAAACACCGATTATTTAACTCAAGCTATACTTCCACATACCGAGTCAAAGGAGTTCTTCATTCAAAAAGCCATCGGATGGGCTTTAAGACAATACGCTCGCACCAACCCAGAATGGGTATTGGCATTTGTAGAGAACCACCAACTCAAACCGCTTTCGGTCAGAGAGGCCTTGAAACATTTGAAGAAATAGCGAAAAGCACGCTTTTTTAGTAGAAGTTTTAGGTATCCCGTTTCAAGTGTTAATACTTAGAACTTTTCACTTAAAACCGAAAACTAGAAACCAGCGACCAGAAACTAGAAACCAATAAGGCTATTCCCCCCAACCCTGCGGATCAACAGCAAATGCCTTGATCTTGTTGATGTCCTCAGAAGAGATATATCCCTCTTCAGCGGCTACTTCTGATAATATATCGAAATTTGATAGTGTGTAAACCGGGATGTCCTCATCAGCAAATCTTCTCAAAGCGGAGGTAAACCCATACGTAAATAACGCCACCAAACCTATCACTTCAGCACCCTCTTTACGAACACCTTCTACTGCCTGCATGGAACTTTTACCCGTTGAAATAAGATCTTCTACCAATACAACCTTATCACCTTTTTGGATTAATCCCTCTACCTGATTTTTCAACCCATGCTTTTTAGGCTCAGGTCTGACATAGGCATACGACATATCCAGCCTGTCTGCCGCCAACGCTCCATGTGCTATTCCAGCCGTTGCAATTCCTGCAATACGGTCAGCTTTTGGAAAAGAACTTCTGATTCTATCTGCTAAAGCCTGTGCCACAAAATCTCGCACCACAGGAAAAGAAAGCACCATACGATTATCGCAATAAATAGGTGACTTTATACCGCTTGTCCAAGTAAATGGATCCGAAGGAGATAGCTTGACAGCCTTTATTTCCAAGAGAAATTTTGCTAATTTTGCACTTTCGTTAGACATGGAGTCGCAAACTTACAAAATCTACTTTAATGAGGGAGCCTTAATCATCACGGATTCCCTAGATGCGTTAAAGGGTATTCCCAATTTGTATTTTATTGGTGATGAAGAGCTGCAGAAAAGCTTCAAAATTCTCATTAGTAGTGAGTCTTATGGCAAAGCAATGACCTTTGGTTTAATGTGCCCAGATCCGAAAGCTACATTTGAAGAATTTGCCGAGGAATATATTGTCATACAAGCGGCAGGCGGACTCGTTTTCAACAAGAATTCTGAACTTCTAACCATCAAACGCAACGGTGTTTGGGATCTACCGAAAGGTAAAATTGAAAAATACGAAGACCAAAGAGCGGCAGCACTTCGTGAGGTAATGGAGGAAACAGGAATCAATCACATCAATATTTCTGAGAAAATTGGTGAAACCTATCACGCCTATTACGAAGATGAAGCTATCCTGTTAAAAGAAACCCACTGGTACAAAATGAACAGCCAAGGAAATCCAGGATTGACGCCACAAGAAGAGGAAGGTATCACAGAGGTAAAGTTTGCTGGGTTGGATTGGTTTGATTCCGAAGAGTTCAAAACCTACGCTAGTATCCGCGACATCATCAATCAGGCTAAATCCATGCCTGAATTAGAAATGCAATAATCAGTCAATCTTGACTTGCTCGGGTAAATACTGAGCAAAATCTCCCTTATGAATGATCAAATCTCTCACTAAGGTACTTGAGATATAGCTCAATTCTGGAGAGCTCAAAACAAAAATCGTTTCAATTTTCCCCTGAAGATTTTTATTCAATTGTGCAATGTGCGATTCGTAGTCAAAATCGGTTCCATTTCTCAAACCTCTCAAAATATATTGAGCATCAATTTGCTGACAATAGTCTACAGTTAACCCTTGATAATGATCTATTCTCACGTTGGATAAATGAGCGAATGACTCTTTCAGCCAAGTGGTGCGCTTTTCAAGGTCAAAAAGTGTCTTTTTATTGGAATTCACCCCTATTGCTACCACAACCTCGTCAAACAAATGAGAGCCTCTGGTGACAATATCCAAATGACCTTTTGTCACTGGGTCAAACGTTCCTGGAAAAACAGCTACTTTTTTAGTCATTCGAAACGAAGATAGTAATACTTGTACTTCCGTATTCCTTTTTTAGTGTACCCTCTTGAGGAAAAACAAGCTGAGGGGCATGTTCTAATACAAATAAACCTCCTTTTTTTACATGAGGAAGTATCAAATCCGGGAGCTTTTGTATGTTAGGTAGATCATAAGGTGGATCCGCAAATACGATATCAAATAACTCGGTATTCTGAGACAAAAATGTAAAGACATTTCTCTTTTGGATTTTCCAATTCTTAAACATTTCTGATTTGGATTGAACCTCTTTTTGATATTGGATATTTTTAAAATCCCGATCAACCGAAATCACCTCATCAGCACCGTAACTTAAAAACTCACCCGCTATGATACCAGACCCGCTGAATAGGTCTAAAACGCGGCAGCCATTTATTGTCCATCGGTGATTTAATAAATTAAAAAGACTCTCTCTTACCCTATCTGTTGAGGGCCTTACGTGCGAGGCAAAACCTTTAGGATACGACCATCCACTTAATACTCCTCCGGTAATGCGCATTGAGGTAATTGATAGATGTATGCAGATATATGACCGAATGGAGATTGAGAATAGCCGGAGTACAACTCATTGCGATTTATGGATTGAGCGGTAAGTTGTAGCTTTTCAAGCTCGAATTCCAAGGCTTGCTGATTTTCCTCTTGGGCATCACCGTAAATCTTAAACGTCGTCTCGTGAAACGCACATTCCTGAGCGGAAGCCAAAATAAAATAAAGAACTTCTTGTACGCCAGTAACCGAATACAAATTTGCCATTTGTAATTGACCCTGCTTAAATGCAGCCACGTAAAGCACTTGACCATGCCACCAATACAGAACCAAACGAGGGTTTCGTTGGGCTATTTCTTTTCCCTTGAGATAAATACTTTGAAATAGATGTTGCCTGTTCTTGCCCTTGTAAACCAAATAAATGCCATCATCAAGTAACACCTTGGTATCCATGGTTATACCCTGTGGACCGGAACCTAAAAACGGCTCAGGAATAACGTGAAATGGGCGATCCCATAAAACATGACGACCCTTTTTATCAATGGCTTTTTTGTGATTGATGATGTGTTCATTCACTACAGAAGGAGAACCAAAACCCATAACATGATGAAGGTCATCGTGTTTAACCGTGAAATAAAGATTGGAATCACTTTTGTCGTTCTGTATGAATTCCCACTCAGTGGACATAATACAAAAGTCCGTATTCCCTACGTCATCCACAAATTTTCTATCTTGCAGTCATGTTGCGAAATTTGTTGATGGCAGTCATTCTGCTATCCACGACGGGAGTAAAATCCCAATACCAATTCCAAAATAATTATCGTTCCAGTCAAAATTCCCTCTATTGGAAAAACCACAAACCATATGAAGGATATTGGCAACAAGATGTTTATTATCAAATACAAGCCGAACTCAATGATTCTACTGAGTCTATTCACGGGAAAATGCGATTGGTATATTACAATAATTCGCCAAAATCATTGACCGAAGCGTACTTTCATCTGTATCAGAATTCCACCCTTAAAAATGGCCTTACCGACAAACTATATCAACTGAATAAAGTGCCAACCGTTTTTGGTAAATATGAATCAAACGGATTAGGTACCGTTGTGAAAAATGTTGTATTCAACGGTAAAAAAACGCAACATTTTATCGATTACACCATCATGGGTGTTAAACTGCCTGAGCCTATTGAACCTGGCGATTCAGCTGTGTTTGAAATGGAATTTATTACATTTTTTGATCGAGGTTCAATCCGAAGAAGAATGAAAGTATTTGATCATCATGGAGTGAAGCACTTCAACGGTGTTCATTGGTACCCTCGCATCTGCGCTTACGATAGAAAGTTCACTTGGGAAACAGCGCAGCACCTAGAAAAAGAGTTTTACGGTGATTTTGGTTGTTACGATGTCACCCTCACCTTGCCAAAGCACTACATTGTCGAAGCAACGGGAACCCTTCAAAACAAAGAAGAAGCCTTACCTGCTGAACTACGTAGTAAAATTGATATCATACGATTTAAAAACAAACCCGTTGGATCCGAACCTAGTGTAGTCATTAAACCTTCTAGAGAAACTAAAACATGGCATTTTCATGCCAATAATGTGCACGATTTCGCATGGACAGCTGACCCAACATACAGGATGAGTGAATACACATGGAGCGGAATCAAATGCGTGGCACTTGCGATGGAAAGCAATGCTGGAAAATGGCAAGAAACAGCAAAATACACAGCAAGCGTTATAGCCCTTTACAGCAATGCATTTGGTAAATATGAATATCCAAAAATAGTGGTAGCTGATGCTGCCGATGGAATGGAATACCCGATGCTAACCCTTTGCGGTGGTACGTATCCTAGTCATCGAAGCTTGATCGCACATGAGGTGGGACACAACTGGTTTATGGGTATGTTGGGAAGCAATGAAACCTATCGGGCCGCTTTAGATGAAGGTTTCACACAGTACCTCACTGGATTTGCTATGAGGCACTTGAAAATTGAACCTTACCCCGAGTATCGACGGGTTTACGCAGGATATATTTATGCAGCGATGGATGCAAAAGATGTCCCCTTGAATACCCATAGTAATGAGTTTGGAGATGCCATAAGACATGGCGGTGGATACGGCCAGGCTTATTATAAATCAGCCACCATGTTACACAACTTGAAATATTATTTGGGTGACTCGATCTTTTTTAAGGCCATGCAAGATTATGTGAGTAGGTGGAAAATTGCACATCCTTACGTGGAAGACTTCCGAAACAGCATCATTCAGTCTTCACAAACCGACTTAAATAAGTTTTTTGATCAGTGGTTTGAAAGCAAAGATTTCATTGATTATGGAATAAAAAAAGTGAAACGCATTAGTGATACGGCCTACAGAATCACCATTAAACGAAAAGGAAACCTTGTGATGCCGGTTCACTTAGACGTTATGGTAGAGAATAAGGGAAAATCTAAAGGACAAAAACCTTGGAAAATCACACAAATAAATATCCCAAACTCATATTTTAATCACCCCGAAAGATCCAACACCACGGTTTGGCATAGTTGGGGCAAACTGAATAGAGAATACGATTTAGAAATAGAAGTTGATCCAACAGAAAGAATAAAGCAAATATGGATTGACCCAAGTGGCGAAATGGCCGATATATATCGACCCGATAATGTTTGGAAAGGAAGAACTCAATGGCGTTTTGATTTGGGTAACGGAAATAATCCCAGCTATTTGGGTTCCTATCAAGGTTTATGGAGGCCAGCCCTTCGATACAATCAATACAACGGTTGGTTAATTGGTGCAATGCTAAGCGGGCAATACGCGGAACGCAAGAATAATTTTGAACTAATGCTCCTGAGCGCCCCTTTTCAGCATCCCAATCAAGATCAAGTTATACAATATCAATCTCAACTATTGAGTGGTTGGTTTAATTGGAGCACCAAATTACGAACGGGTGGAACCTACTTTGCCAAAGCCATCGCCTACAATCAGCGATTATTTGCCAAAATGGGCTGGAAAATGAATATTCAAAACCATGAGTTTGGGATGTACGGATTGCATCTTCAAGGATTGCAAGGGAATAGATCCCGTGAAATAATCAAGGGGAATAATTGGAATTGGAGTCCTGCACATTTTAATGAATATGCTTATCGGGGTTATGTGAATGGGATTAGCCAGTGGAACAATCGAAGCAATATAAGCATGAACCTGTTTTGGAATATGCAATACCAAGCCTTTGGTAAAATGGGTAACATTCGATTGAACACACGCATGTCTTCACCTTGGAGTGAAACGCAGTTTGGCTTTGTAAATATCGAATGGAAACATCAACAGCCTGTAGGAAAAACCCTAATCAAGAGCCGCATATTTAGTCAGTTAGGTGGCGGAAATAATCCATCCGCCGAGTCGGCATTGTACGCAGCAGCAGCCAATCCAGAACAAGCGTTTGAAAATCGCCTCATGCGTGATTTTAGCGCCATTGCTTATAACCCAGTGTATATCATGGAAAGCTATCCACCACAGCGAGAAATCGCCCCTCAATATTTGCATTATGCGGGTGGACTTAACCTGAGAGGATATAATGGAAGAGTCTTAGGGTTCCAATCAAACGATACCACACTTGCATTTTTTAGAGGAGCTAGCGGCGCTTCGGTAAATCTGAATTGGGAATATGGAAACCTATTTAAAGGCCTCTTTAGGAATCGTTTCATCAAATTAAACCCTTATGTTTTCACGGATGCTGGGATCATTGCTATTCCACTAAAAGAGCAACACATCAGCCCACTTTTAGTTGATGCTGGTTTAGGCTTTGAGTTCAAATTTTATAAGCTATCGAGATTGATCACAAATAATTTCGCTCAGCAAACCAAACCCATCAGCATACGATTGGATTTACCTTTGTTTTTAAATCGCACCCAAACATCCACAGAGAATCCATTTAGTTTCCGTTGGATGCTTGGTTTAAACGCTTCTTTTTAAATGAGATCTCTTTATAAGGCAATATCATATTTGACGTATCCAGCACTTTGGGGTACGGTTGGAATTGGACTGTATTCATATAATACAGAGCACTTTACTCAGAATATGATTTTAAGTGCATTGCTACATTCGTTAATTCCCTTATTGTTTGTATTGATCATGGTGAAACTTAAAAAGTTTGACTCCATTGAACTACCAAATGTTAAACACAGAAGTTGGGTGGTATTGTTTTCTTTGGGATGTGCTTTCGTCTTTCAGCAAGTAGTAGCTCAACAATTTATTAGTTCAGAATCTTTGGAAGTGGCGAATGTTAAAGTTTTAGAACGAAACCACGGTTTGATGGTTTTTAGTCAATTGATTTTAGTTTCTCTTCTCACCCAATGGCTCTTTAATAGAAAGGAATATAAAATCAGTATTCATATTTTATCGTTCACCGGATTTGTTACCCATTTTTTAGTGAGTAGCTTGGTCTTCGCTCAAGATGCAGTTATTCCCCAAAACTGGATCAATAACCCCATTTTATGGATTGGATCTGTCGGGTTGTTGGTTTTAGTGGGCATATCTCGATATAAATTAAAATCGCATAAATTAGATGAATTGCTCACCGGCTTTTTAATGGGGATATCTATTGTCTTCATCAATTTATACGCATATCATGAATGGGGCTGGAAGATGTTCCAGTAGCTTTTCATTTTTGTTACCTTTGAAAACATGGAACTGACGTGTGTTTTGTACGAAAAGATTGGCTCAACTGCCCATGTAACCTTGAATAGACCGGATGTGTTCAATGCATTCAATGATGAACAGAGCTATGAACTACAGTCGGTTTTTAAGGATATCAAAAGGGACAAAGAAATACGTGTTGTAGTGCTAACAGGTGCAGGTAAAGCGTTTTGTAGCGGTCAAGATCTAAAAGCCATTGCTAATTCTAAAAATCGTTCCTTATCCGATAGTTTGTACAAACGTTACAACCCTATCATCAAAGCCATGCGTGAACTTCCTAAGCCCATTATCTGTAAACTAAACGGAGTAGCAGCTGGGGCAGGTGCTTCATTGGCTCTGGCTTGCGATTTTATTGTGGCTCATGAAAAAGCATCCTTAATTGAGGTTTTTGTTAATGTCGGACTTGTCCCAGATAGTGGAAGTTCGTACTTCCTGCCGAAAGCTATTAGTCCTGCACGCGCTTTCGAGATGGCAACCATGGCACCAAAAATAAAGGCTCAGCAAGCTTTGGAATGGGGTTTGATTAACCGTGTTTGTAACGATGAAAACTTTGATTCTACCATCTCCGAAATAGCCGAGTATTATTCAAAAGCACCCACAAAATCAATCGGAATGATAAAGAAGATGCTGAATAAAGCCCAGCATTCTGATTTGGATACCATGCTTCAATACGAAGCCTTTTGTCAAGAAATCGCCGGAAAATCTGCAGATTACAAAGAAGGTGTTGCTGCCTTCAATGAAAAGCGTAAACCTAACTTTAAGGGAGAGTAAACTTTGGTTTCTGGTAACTGGTTTCTGGTCG
>VMCP01000160.1 GCA_008081305.1 Bacteroidota bacterium
CATTTTTATCTACAGCGTTTAAGTGATACAACCCAGATTTTAAATGTGATACATCTAATTTTCTCACGCTTCTTGCGTTTTGGACTAGTTGGCCCTTGGCATTCCAAAGTGCTAATGACTGGCATTTTTTGGAAAGTGTAATTGTCTCAGAAGTGGGGTTCTTTAACAATTTGATCGCTGATTTTTGAATTTCAGAATTATTGGAAGCTGTTTCCTCACGCAAGGAAATACTACTCTTTTCGATGTAATCTCCAGAATTCGTACCGTTGCCATTGGCTAAAATACCTACCATGTAAATTGAAACATCGCCAGTACCGGATGAAGGTGCTTCCCATTTTGCTTTCCATGTGTTAGTGTTGGTGCTTGTACCCGGTTTAGAATGTCCCCAAATTTGTTGCTTTCCCGCCGAATAAACAGTAGTTCCCGCGGACTCTCCACTTACATTTCCTGCTTTGTTGTTATTGGCATCAATGGCAGTAAATTGAAATCCCATTTTACTGGAAGTTCCGTTCAGCGTAAGTTCGAGGTCGTATGTTTTTCCTGATTCGTATGAGGATATGGCAGTTCCATTATCCAACACCTTTACCGCGATACTACCGTTAGGGTCTTTACCGGCGTAGTGACAACCCGTGCAGTCGCCTTGTGCACCTGGAGCTCCGGTACGATTTCCTCCGGGGCCATTTGAATTTGAGAGTAATACGGTCGAAAGTGCTAAACTGGTAACGACCATGGTGATGGTTATGTTTCGTTTTTTCATTTTTTTATTTTTTTATTTCGTTTGTGGTATTCAAAAATATGGACAACTTTTTTACCATTTTCGTGGTATCTTAAACAAATCATCCACTTGGTTGTATTAAATTCGCAGCGAAATGAATACTTCACCTGAAAGTTACCTCCCGATATTAATACAATTGGGGTTTTCCATTGGTTTTGTGGTATTGGCACTTTTTCTATCTCAGCTGCTAGGTCCTAAGAAAAAAACCAAGAAGAAAAACGACGTTTTTGAATGTGGAATAGAGAGTCAAGGAGATGCTCGGTTTCCTGTGTCGGTGAAATATTTTCTTTCAGCGATACTTTTTGTTTTGTTCGACGTTGAAGTCATATTTTTCTATCCTTACGCTGTCAATTTTAAGGAGATGGGATGGGAAGGATTTGCCGCAGTATTGACCTTTGTGGGCTTCTTTCTTGCTGGTTTCATTTATGTCTGGAAAAAAGGCGCCTTAGAGTGGGAGCGTTAGTAGAAAAGAAAAGAAAGATTTATGGTAAAAATTGTTGATGCACCAGAGGGATACGAAGGGCAAGGATTCTTTGCCACTTCGTTTGATAAAGTAATAGGTTTAGCTAGAGCCAATTCTTTGTGGCCATTGCCATTCGCGACATCTTGTTGTGGAATTGAGTTCATGGCAACCATGGGGGCAACATACGACTTAGCTCGTTTTGGTTCTGAGAGAATGAGTTTCAGCCCTAGACAATCTGACTTACTCATTGTAGCAGGTACCATTTCTAAAAAGTTAGGCCCTGTTTTGAAACAGGTATACGACCAAATGGCTGAGCCTAAATGGGTACTATCTGTTGGTGCCTGTGCCTCAAGCGGTGGTATATTTGACACCTATTCTGTATTGCAAGGTATAGACCACGTGATTCCGGTTGATGTATACGTTCCAGGATGTCCTCCTCGCCCGGAGCAAATCATTGAAGGGGTGCTGAAAATTCAAGAATTAGCCAAGAATGAAAGCCTAAGAAGGAGAGATAGCCCCGAATACAAAAAGATGCTGGAGAGTTATAATATCGAAACCGTCGACAAATGAGTAAAACAGTAGAAGCTTACATCGAAGAAATCAGTAAAGACTTTTCGAGTATCGAATTGTCTGTCGATAATTACGGAATGCACAACGCCTTTATTACCAAAGATGAAATTTACGGAGTTATTGAGAAGTTGAAGGAGGCGGGTTTTAATTTTCTGACAGACTTAACTGGATCACATTATCCAGAAAATGAGGGACAAGAATTTCAGGTGGTGTATCATTTACATCACTTTTACGATAATCTTAGAATTCGTTTGAAAGTAAATCTTTCAAAAGACCACCTTGAGGTTCCATCTATTACAGATCTTTATGCAGGAGCCAATTGGATGGAAAGAGAAACATTCGATTTTTACGGTATTCAGTTTAGTAATCACCCTAATCTTAGTCGTATTCTGAACGTGGATGATATGGATTACCATCCAATGAGAAAAGAATTTGCTTTAGAAGACGAGACCAGAGAAGACAAAGAAGATAAATATTTCGGAAGATGAGTGAAGTAGATATTCGTAAACAAGCCGCGGTATTGGCAAGTACCGAAACCATCGATGGTGAAATAGCTACCTTGAATCTGGGCCCTACACACCCAGCTACTCACGGTATCTTCCAAAACATTTTACAAGTAGACGGGGAGCGAATCTTAAGTGCTGAACAAACGGTTGGTTATATTCACCGTGCATTTGAAAAGTTGTCAGAAAGACGGCCATACAACCAGATTACACCCATCACTGATCGTTTAAATTATTGTTCTTCACCTATCAATAACATTGGGTGGCACATGACGGTAGAGAAACTGATCGGTGCAGATATCCCGAAGAGAGTGGACTACATGCGTGTAATCATGATGGAACTCGCTCGAATTGCGGATCACTTAGTGTGTAATTCTGTCATTGGTGTTGATACAGGCGCTTTAACCGGATTCACCTATATGTTCCAGGAGCGTGAGAAGATTTACGACATCTACGAAGAAATATGCGGTGCTCGCTTAACCACAAACGTGGGTCGTATCGGTGGATTTGATCGTGACTTTAATGAGGCGTTAATCACAAAACTGAGAGATTTTCTGAAAGAGTTTCCTGCGAAATTTGATGAGTTCTGCAGCTTATTGGAAAGAAATCGAATCTTTATGGACCGTACTATCGGTGCTGGTCCGATTTCAGCGGAGCGTGCAATGCAGTATTCTTTTGCTGGTCCAAACTTGAGAGCTACAGGCCTTGATTATGATGTTCGTGTCATGTCGCCTTATTCTTCTTATGAAGATTTTGATTTTATTGTTCCGGTAGGTACTGAAGGTGATACGTATGATCGCTTCATGGTACGTCAACAAGAAATAAGAGAAAGCCTCAAGATTATCGAACAGGCATTAGAAAATATGCCTGAAGGCAATTACCATGCCGATATACCAGATTTTTATCTTCCACCAAAGGAAGAGGTATACTCTAGTATGGAAGCATTGATATACCATTTTAAAATTGTAATGGGAGAGACGCCTATACCAAAAGGTGAGGTGTATTTTTCAGTGGAAGGCGGAAATGGTGAGTTAGGCTACTATCTCGTATCGGATGGAGGTCGTACACCTTATCGCCTACATTTTAGACGCCCTTGTTTTATATATTATCAAGCCTATCCTGAAATGATTACGGGCTCATTATTAAGCGATGCCATCCTCACAATGAGTAGTATGAATGTCATTGCAGGAGAGTTAGACGCATAACATATTTATCGTGGAAGAAAACAACAATATCGCATTTCCTCAATCATTGTTAGATGAGGTAAAACGTATTACGGATATGTTTCCAGAAGGAAAGCAAAAAAGCGCCTTACTCAGGGTGCTGCACCTTGCTCAGTCTCACTGGGGATATTTGTCTGTAGATATCATGGACTACGTAGCTCGATTGTTACATCTTCAACCCATTGAGGTGTATGAGGTTGCTACTTTTTATAGTATGTACGATACCGAAAAAGTGGGTAAGGTCAAGTTAGAAGTGTGTAGAACAGGCCCATGTATGATTGAAGGTGCTGAGCGAATCATTTCATACATTGAGAATAAACTTGGTATCAAAGATGGAGAAACAACAGAAGATGGAATTTTCACCTTGAAGTCTGTTGAATGTCTTGGCGCCTGCGGATATGCTCCTATGCTACAAGCAGGAGAAAAGTTTCACGAACATCTAACCGAAGAAAAAGTAGATGCTTTAATTGAGGAGTATCGCAAAAAACCGGTGGCTAATTACATGGGGTTAGAAAATGAGTAGAAAGTTATTATTAGAGAACGCACACATCGAGGGTATCAATACCTACGACGTCTACCGTAAAAATGGTGGATATAGATCAGTTGAGAAAGCCTTAAAATCCATGTCGCCAGACGATATTCTGGAAGAAGTTAAAAAATCAGGATTAAGAGGTAGAGGAGGAGCTGGTTTTCCAACCGGTATGAAATGGAGTTTTTTGGCGAAACCTGATGGTGTGCCAAGGCACCTGGTATGTAACGCAGACGAAAGTGAACCTGGTACATTCAAGGATCGGTATTTGATGGAGAAAATCCCTCATTTATTGATCGAAGGGATGATTGTTTCATCATTTGCTTTAGGTGCCAATCAATCGTACATATACATCAGAGGTGAATATATGTATGTGCTTCAGATTTTAGAAAAAGCCATCAAAGAAGCCTACGATAATGGCTGGTTAGGAAAGAATATTCAGGGATCTGGTTTTGACTTCGATTTAGCAGTGACACCAGGAGCAGGAGCCTATATCTGTGGAGAAGAAACTGCTTTGATTGAAAGTCTTGAAGGAAACCGAGGAAACCCTAGAATGAAACCACCATTTCCAGCGGTTAAGGGACTTTGGCAGAGGCCAACGGTGGTAAATAACGTGGAAACGATTGCAGCAGTTGTACCCATTGTCAATGATGGTGGTGATGAATATGCAAAAATTGGAATAGGTAGAAGTACTGGAACCAAATTAATCTCAGCTTCAGGTAACATAAACAAGCCTGGCGTTTATGAAATTGATCTTGGTTTATCGGTTGAGGAATTTATATACGGAGATGATTATTGTGGAGGAATTAAAAACGGAAAAAAACTAAAAGCCTGTGTACCAGGTGGGTCATCCGTTCCAATTTTACCCCATTACCTAGTGTGTAAAACAGCCGAAGGTAACGACAGACTAATGACTTACGAGAGTTTATCGGAAGGAGGCTTTGAAACAGGCTCTATGTTGGGTTCTGGAGGGTTTATTGTTTATGATGAGGATCAGTGTATCGTTCGAAATACTTGGAACTTTGCTCGATTCTATCATCATGAAAGTTGCGGACAATGTTCCCCTTGTCGTGAAGGAACAGGGTGGATGAAAAAGGTCCTACACAACCTCGAGCATGGTAAAGGGAAGCAAGAGGATATCGATTTGTTATGGGATATCCAAAGCAAAATAGAAGGGAATACCATTTGTCCGCTCGGTGATGCAGCGGCATGGCCAGTTGCAGCAGCGATTAGACATTTCCGTGAGGAATTCGAGTGGCACGTAAAAGAGCCGAGTCTTTCTCAAGAAAAGAATTACGGACTTGTTACTGAAAAACAATTTGAAACGGAGACAGCTTAATTATGGCGGACGAAAATAAAATCAAAGTAACCATTGACGGTAAATCTGTAGAGGTAGATCCAGGCACTACAATTTTAGATGCTGCGAGGCAGGTTGGTGGAGATGTAGTTCCTCCAGCAATGTGCTACTACTCTTCACTCGAAGGAAGCGGTGGTAAATGTCGTACTTGCCTAGTTCAAGTCACGAAAGGTAGTGAGAGAGATCCCCGTCCTATGCCAAAGTTAGTTCCTAGTTGCTCCACCGCCGTTATGGACGGTATGGAAGTGAGTAATAAGACTTCTGACCGTGTGCTAGAGGCTAGAAAAGGAGTGGTTGAGTTACTATTAATCAATCACCCATTGGATTGTCCAGTTTGTGATCAAGCCGGAGAGTGCCATCTTCAGGATTTAGCATTTGAACACGGGGTGAGTCAGTCGCGGTATGATTTCAAACGCAGAGAATTTGATAAAGTTGATATCGGCGAATACATAAAACTCCACATGACGAGGTGTATCCTATGTTATCGTTGTGTATATACCGCTAATCAGCTCACAGAAAATCGTGAGCATGGTGTCCTAAAAAGAGGTGATGCTGCAGAAATTGGAACATTCATCGAAAAGAATCTGAAAAATGATTTCATAGGAAATGTGATCGATGTTTGTCCGGTAGGTGCTTTGACCGACAAGACCTTCCGTTTTAGAAGTCGTGTGTGGTATACCAAGCCTATGGATGCACACCGTAACTGTGAAAAGTGTAGCGGAAAGAGCGTTCTTTGGATGGTAGGAGATGAGGTAACTCGTGTTACTGCAAGAAAAGATGAATACGGAGAGGTAAAAGAATTCATTTGTAATGATTGCCGATTCGATTCAAAGGATGTATCTAAATGGACGATCGAAGGTCCACGTAAAATCAAGCGTCATTCTGTGATTTCAGCAAATCATTACTCAAAGGAAATCCCTAAACATACCACCTTATTAAATAAAGCATAATGGATAGTGCATTGTTAATTGAAAAAACCGTATTAGTAGCCATATTAACATTAGTAACTTTGGGTATAGCGGCATATTTAACTTACGGAGAGCGTAAAGTGGCTGCTTTTATGCAGGATCGTTTGGGACCTAGCAGAGCGGGTAAGTTTGGACTACTTCAGCCAATTGCCGATGCGGGTAAGTTATTCTTTAAAGAGGAATTTATTCCAATAAATGCAGAACGTTGGCTCTTTATTTTAGGTCCAGCAGTTGCTATGATTACGGCAACTATTACCTCTGCAGTCATTCCGTGGGGTACTGAATTACCGGTATTTGGTCGTGCAGTGCAACTTCAAGTTGCAGACGTAAATATTGGTGTTTTGTACATCATGGGTATCGTTTCTGTTGGGGTGTATGGTATTATGATTGGTGGCTGGGCAAGTAATAACAAGTATTCGTTATTTGGCGCTATTCGTGCGAGTGCCCAAATGATATCCTATGAGTTAAGCATGGGGTTGGCTTTGATTGCAGTTATCATGATGAGCGGTACCTTAAGTCTTCGCGAGATTGTGGCCCAACAGGAAGGAATCAATTGGAATATTTTCTATCAGCCTTTGGGTTTTTTATTGTTCTTCGTTTCTGCTCTAGCAGAATGTAACAGAGCACCGTTTGACTTACCAGAGTGTGAAACGGAATTGATCGGTGGTTATCATACGGAATACTCCTCTATGAAGCTTGGTTTCTACCTGTTTTCAGAGTACGTTAACATGTTCGTATCAAGTGCATTGATGGCATGTGTTTATCTGGGAGGATATAATTTCCCTGGCATGGACGCGATAAGCGATCCTACCATGTTAGGAATTGCTCAGATTTTGGTGATGTTCGCGAAAATTGGATTCTTCATATTCGTATTTATGTGGATTAGATGGACATTACCACGTTTCAGATACGACCAACTAATGCATTTGGGTTGGAAAACCATGATTCCGTTGGCTATCTTCAACATGTTGGCCACCGGTGCAGCTATGTTGTTGTTTGGAAATTAAATCGAGAGGTCAAAATAGTCTAGAGATCGCTCCATAGCGATTCCTCTACTTCCCTTAATAAAGATATAATCACTGTCCACAGGATGGGTGTCGAACCATGCTAGCATGGTTTCTACAGTTTCGAAAACAAAAGGGTAGGAAGGAACTGCTTTTTTGAATTCACTTCCGACCAAGTAAATATCTTCAAATCCGAGGTTTTGAGCGATTTCAAAGATGGATCTGTGCTCACCTTGACTATGAGCGCCCATCTCTAGCATATCGCCAAGTAAAATGGTTTTACTTCCCGTGATGGTGGAAAAGCTCTTTAATCCAAGTTCCATACTACTTGGATTGGCATTGTATGCATCTAGGAAAATTTGTTGCCCTTTATCATTTATTAGCCATTGTGAACGGTTGTTGTTAGGCTCGTATGCGCAACATCTATCGATGGCAGTTCGAATAGCAATTCCAAAGTAATGACCTATCGTAACCGCAGCAGCGATGTTATAAGCATTGTAAGACCCACCAATTTTTGATTGAAATGTCCCCATATTTTCACCCTTGAAGAATACCTCAAAGTGTAATTGAGGCATTTCCTGAGTAATGTTTAGATAAAGATCTGCATTCCTATGGTATAGACTATAGCTGATGGTTTGATCGAGTCTCTTCGACATATTTCCTAACCATTGGTCGTCCATATTTACGGTTGCAATAGCATTGTCTCTTTGCAGCATCAGGTATAATTCACTTTCTTCTCTAGCTATGGATTCTAAATCTTCGAAACCCTCGAGGTGTTCTTTGCCAATATTGGTGATGATTCCTATATCTGCTTTGAATAAATCGCACAATACGCCCATCTCACCTGGATGATTGGTGCCTAATTCAATGGCACCAATTTCTAGATCTAATGGAAGTGATAGTAACGTTAATGGTACTCCAATATGATTGTTGAAATTACCTGGAGTGGCTTGAAATCTAAATGAAGGTGAAAGTACAGCAGAAATCAATTCCTTTGTTGTTGTCTTACCATTTGATCCTCCAATTGCGATTAATTTCGATTCTAATCTAGATGCATGATGTTTCGATAGATCAAGGAGTACTTGATTGGGATTCTCAACCGTTATAAATGCATTGTTTCCGGTTTCGGTAGTTACCACATATTTAGCACCAAGTTCTGAAGCACGTTGAGCGAAAGCATTTCCATTGAAATTTCCGCCAGAAAGGCAAATGAATAAGCTATCCTTAACGTTCTTACGTGTATCCGTTGCTATTTTCTGCCTTACATCCAGAAAGCAATCGTATATGTGATCAATGTTACTCATAAGACTCTTATGAGGTCAAAAATACATCACTTACTTTAGAAAGGAATGGGAATTGCTTACATTTGGGTATGCGGTTTTTAGGGGTGTTTTTATTATTGTGTTTATGGCCTTACCTAGGAATGTCTCAAACGCGATATGAGATTAAGAATGGTCCTTTTACAAAAGTCGGAGAAAATGATATTAGCGATGCTTTTTTGGGAGGATTGAATTCTCCTCAGTTTGCGGAAATCGATTTGAACCAAGATAAAGTCATGGATTTATTGGTTTTTGATCGATCTGACTTTAGCATTATGCCATTTCTCAGGGTTCAAAAGAGTCGTTTGGTTTACGCACCAGAATACTTGAAAGTATTACCATCCGCAAAAAACTTTTTAATAACCGCAGATTTAAATAGCGATGGTTATGCGGATATATTCACGAGTACAGAAACGGGTGACTTAATCATTCACCTTAACGAATACACCAAAAATAATTCCCTTTCTTTTAGGTCGTTAGGTGAGGGGTATTACAGAAATCAATACGAAGAGGGATTTCCAATTTTGTATAATCCTTTAAGCTTATCAAACGCAGTGACAGATTTACCTGGTATCCTAGATATGGATGGTGATGGTGACATTGACATTGTAAATTACGATCAGTTCAATTTGACCTACATGATGTATAAGGATGTGCGCGAAGAGAAGGAATGGGAGGCCGATACATTTGAATTCCAAAATATGGATTATTGTTTTGGATACTTTTGGGAGGGGTTTGATAGTGAAATAAAACTCAATAACTGTCCGATCGATCTTAGCTTTCCATTAAAGTTAAAGCCTCGTCATGTTGGAGGGGCAAGCTGTTGGTTTTACGATGAAGACCACGATGGAGATATGGAGATGTATATGGCCAATCTTGATTTTAAGCGAATCACACGCTTGGTGAATGCAAAATCTGATGCGGACCATGGCTATGACACCATGGTCTTGGTGGATACTGCATTTTTAGATGGTAAAGTATTTGATGGGTTCATGTTTCCTGCTGGATACATGATAGACGTAGACCAAGATGGGCTTAAGGATATGGTAGTTGCTCCAAATTTAGCGGCCGAAGGGAAACAGACTAACCAAGTTTACTACTACAAAAACCACGGTGATTCTAGTTCTGCTAATTTCAAATTAGAACAATCCAATTTTATTATAGAGAAGATGCTCGACCACGGCGCGCATAGTCAACCCTTGCTAATAGATTTGGATAATGACGGTGATCTAGATTTACTGGTTGGACATAACGGAGATTTTGAGCAAACAGCTGGGATTGCAGATCGCGTCAGCCACTACGAGAATACCGGCAATTACAAGGAACCTGTTTTTCAATGGCGCTCCAATGATTTTTTGAATTTGAGCAGCAAAGGAATCTCGAAAATATCATTGTCAAAAGGCGATGTAGATAATGATGGTAGGGAAGATATTCTTTATGGTACATTAAAAGGCGAATTGTATTTCCTTAGACAAGTGGATAACAAATGGGAATCACCCCAACGTCTTTTGAGTAATTACACAAGGAAAATAGGGGAAAGTAGTTGGGCGCCAGCTGTAATTGATTATAACCAAGACGGTATCAATGATTTATTGATAGGTTTTTACAACGGAAATGTTGGGCTTTTTGAGGGTGTTTCTAAAACCAGTCCAGATTTTGAATGGAAATCCTCTCATGCTTTTGGCATAAAATCGAATGCATGGTTGGAAAATTTGAGTGAGCCTGATTTTGCAAGCTATGGATATGCTAGACCCTCGGTTTCTGATATCGACAACGATGGAAATTTAGAGGTGATTGTAGGCGGTTATGAAGGTGTTTTGCGCGTGTATCATATAGAGAACCACAACTATTCCGATAGTCTATCTGCTCAGGAAAATCTTACCTTTAAAACTCACAAAGGAGATACTTTCGATTTCTATTTGGGCGGAGGGATATCGCCTACCTTAGGAGATATTACCGGTGACAGTATTCCTGATTTAATCATTGGAGGAGTTCGAGGTGGACTTCAATTTGGAATGAGTAACCAATCTTCAAAGAATTCTATAAACAAGGAAGTCCTAGCAAAGAACGATTTGCTCGTTTATCCTAATCCAATTACCATTGGGACGTGGTTACATGTCAAGAACCCAAATATGCAATATGCTAGTAAGGTAGAAATCTACAATAACCAGGGGCAGTTAGTGATTAACAAGCATATTAATAAGGGGGAATCACAAATCAATATTCGAATGAGATCCGAATTGACCCCGGGTTTTTATCATGTAAGGGTAAGCAATGAAGTGCTACATAATAGCGCAAGCGCTCACTTTATTCTTACTCAGTAATGATTTGTTTGGCTTCTATTCGAAGTCGTTGACTTACCTTTTGATACTCTTTATCATCATTGGAGGCAACAACAATAGCTTTTTTATCTTGACATTGATTCCAAAGCTCGTTGTATAAATCGAAGCCGTTCTGATCTAAATTAGACAGTGGTTCATCAAGGATAATCAGTGGGACATTGGTTAAGAAAGCTCCACAGAGTTTTACGCGCTGTTTCATTCCGGATGAGAAGGTGTACATGGGCTTTTTAATTGCTCTATTGCTGAATTTGCACTGTTCTTGAAGTGTGTTCAAATCAACGTTTGAATCGAACCCCTTGGTCTTGTCCATAAAAGCAAACCATTCCTTTACTGTAAACTCCTCAGGGAGTTCCATGGCAGGAGAGCTCAGACTATATAAGCTATGTAATTCCGATGACTTGGTTTCGATATTATCCTTATTGAAAATAGAAACTTCACCTTCGGTAGGAGATATCTGTCCAATCAACATTCTTGCTAATGTTGACTTACCAGAACCGTTATTGCCTAATAGGGCATAAGAACTAGATGCTTTTAGCTGGAATGTGTAATTGAATCCTCTAAACAACCAAGAGCCATAGTAACTCTTTCCCACATTAGAGAATTTAATAATCATATCGTCATTTTGCGATGTAGCCTTTCATTACGCCTCGATCAGACTCCTTGATGAAGGCGATGATTTCGTCTCGTTCAGCTGAAGGAGAGAAATCAGCCTCGATTAATTTTAAGGCTTTTGCTGTATTGGAGCTTTTAACAAATAAAGTGCGATAGATATCCTGGATTTCCGCAATTTTTTCGTTCGTAAATCCTCGTCGACGCATTCCAATACTATTCGTGCCTTCATAGGACAACGGTTCTCTCGCTGCCTTTGTATATGGTGGTACGTCTTTTCTTACCAATGAACCACCACTAATCATTACATGTTTACCTATGTTCACAAACTGATGAACCAATGCAGCCCCACCTAGAATCGCCCATTCGCCTATTTCAACATGACCTGCTACTTGAACGCTATTGGCTAGTATACAATGATCACCCACAACACAATCGTGAGCAAGGTGAACATAGGCCATCAGTAATACGTTGCTACCCACTTTTGTCGCACCGGAGGCGTTAGTGCCTTTGTTAATCGTTACATATTCACGAATAGTGGTATTGTCTCCGATTTCTGTGTATGTATCCTCACCCTCATATTTTAGGTCTTGGGGTATTGCACCGATAGACGCCCCTGGAAAAATCTTACAATTCTTACCTATTCTGGTTCCTCTGAAGATGATGGCACCTGACATGACATGTGTTCCTTCATTTATTTCTACATCCGCATGAATAGTCACAAAAGGGTCAATGACAACATTGTCGGCAATTTTTGCACTTGGATGGACGTATGCTAGGGGTTGTATCATCTTACTTTATTTGATTTTTGCGATTTGTGCCATGAGTTCAGATTCACAAACAAGTTTTTCACCTACCCATGATCGTGCTTTCATTTTGCATATACCTCTTCTTACGGGCTCTGTCAATTCAAGTTTCATCACGAGGGTGTCACCTGGAACCACTTTGTCTTTAAATTTAGTATTGTCTATTTTCATGAAGTAGGTACCATAATTCTCCGGGTCTTCAACAGTACTTAATACCAATATACCTCCCGTTTGCGCCATGGCCTCTATTTGTAAAACACCAGGCATTATAGGGTCACCAGGGAAATGTCCATCAAAAAAGGGTTGATCGTAAGTGATGTTTTTGATACCAACTACATGGGTTTCACTTATTTCCGTAATCTTATCTACCAACAAAAAAGGATGTGCGTGTGGTAGCATCGTGATAATATCTTTTGTGGTATATACGGGTTTTTCATTTGGATTATATACCGGGCGACCTTCCTGTTTTCTTCTGATTTCTTTCTTGATGACTTGTTTTACTTTTTTTGCAAAGGCGACATTTGAAGCATGTCCCGGGCGTGCTGCCATGATTTGCCCTTTGATGGGCATACCAATTAAGGATAAGTCACCAACCATGTCCAGTAATTTGTGACGCGCAGGTTCATTGCTAAAGCGTAAATCCAGGTTGTTAAGAATACCGTCTTTTTTCACCTCAACGGATTTTTTATTGAAAACTACTGCTAAGCGATCCAATTCTTCTTGACTTACTTCTTTATCTACAACAACAATCGCGTTGTTTAGATCTCCTCCTTTGATTAAGTCATTTTGAAGTAAATACTCTAATTCATGTAGGAAACAAAATGTTCTACATGGAGCAATTTCATCTTGGAAATCTTGTATGTTGGTCAGGGATGCATGCTGTGTTCCTAAAACAGGAGAGTTGTAATCAACCATTACTGTGAGCCTGTAATCATCAACTGGCATGGCGATGATTTCAACTCCTGTTTCCTCGTCTTGGTAGTGGATGTTATAAGGAATCTCAAAATACTCTTTTTGTTCATCAAGCTCAACCGTTCCTATTTCATTAATACCCTTAACAAATTCAATACTACTCCCATCCATGATGGGCATCTCAGGCCCGTCAATTTGGATTAATGCATTATCCACTTCAGAACCCACCAATGCAGCAAGTACATGTTCAACCGTGGATATACTTACTCCTTCTTTTTCTAAGGTGGTTCCTCGGGAGGTGTCTGTCACTAAGTCACAATCAGCCTCAATGATGATGTCATTCTCAACATCTGTACGTTGAAACTTATACCCATGGTTAGCTTCTGCTGGGCAGAGAGTTACTTTCGTTGGTTTTCCGGTGTGTAAACCAACACCATTAAATGAAATTTTACCGTTTAAGGTGGTTTGTTTATTGTTGATACTACTCATTTGAGTTTTTGAGTGCGTTTATTTCCTTTTTTAATTGATTGATTTCTTTGAAAAGATCTGAAACTTTCTGAGAACCAGCAATGCCGCGAAGATAAGAATTTAGATCCATTGCAGGGGTGCCCGACATTTTACGATGACTACCTTTTATTGATTTGGTTATACCGGCCTGTCCTCCGAAAGAGTTAAATGGATCTACCGTAATATGTCCTGCCACACCTGCTTGGCCTCCAAAGACCGAGTGATGTCCAATTTTGGCACTTCCTGCTACTCCACATTGACTGGCCATCACCGTATGTTCTCCGATCTCTACATTATGTGCAATTTGGACTAAGTTATCAAGTTTAGTACCTTTACGAATAACGGTTTCCCCCATGGTTGCGCGATCGATACAGCAGTTTGCACCGAGTTCTACATCGTCTTCGATTTTTACGATTCCCACTTGAGGTATTTTTTGGTATTCTCCGTTCACAGGAGCAAATCCAAAGCCATCGCTCCCTATTATGCTGCCAGCGTGAGCGGTAAACCGATTACCGATATGAGTTTTGGAGTAAATCACTACACCCGGGAATAGGGTAGCAGCGTCTCCAATGGTTGTATCATTTGCAATACTCACTCTCTCATGAATCTGGGCATTTTTTCCGATAATCACATTTTCATCAATATGAACAAATGGACCGATATATGAGCCTTCTCCGACGCGCG
>VMCP01000232.1 GCA_008081305.1 Bacteroidota bacterium
TGAAAGATGGTCAGAGAATGGAGAGCACCGAGTCGCACTACCTCGAAACGTGGGACCAACAAGCCTTACATGCTGAAAGGAACTTCAAAAAAGGCAGTGTCCTTTTTGTTGAGGGCAAGTTGAGAACAGAGAAATATATTGATCAAACAGGAGTCGAAAAACAAATTCGTAAAGTTCGGGTTATCAGCTACCAATTGATTGATAGGTACTTTCAACGTAATGTATCTCAACCACCTCCTCCTAATGAGGCGAATGTATAGATGCCTCCATTTTTGAATATCATAGAATCCTTTAATACGCTGTCCGCATTTATCAAGCCATGGGATGAAATCCCATTGGGAGTGACCTCGGTTGTTCTGATATGGATGCTCCTTTGTTTGATAATATCGGCCATCTGTTCCAGCTCGGAAAATGCATTTTTTTCTCATCGTGAAAGCGATTTAGAGGAACTCTCAGAAAGTGGAACGAAAAAGCATTTGATCATTCTCAAACTCTTGGGTAATCCTAAGCGTCTATTGGCCACAATGTTGTTGATGAATTCTTTAGCTAATATCGCTTTCATCATTTCATCATTGTTTTTCTATGATCTCGTATTGAATGATAATTCTCATCCTTTGCTAAAATTACTCATTGATACAGTACTGGTTACTTTGATAATTTTGATTTTTGGAGAGGTAATTCCAAAGGTTTATGCCACCCATTACTACAGAAAAACAGCGGAGTTTCTTGTGTACCCGATGCGTTTCTTTGTTTGGATATTATGGCCATTTACAAGCCTACTTGAAAAATTAGGTGGTGTTTTAGAAAAGAGAGCAAAAAATGTAGCGCCTGAAATAACCGCGGAGGAAATTACAGAAGCCATTGAGTTAACCTCAAATCAAGACGATATCATTCAAGAAAAAGATATCCTCAAGGGCATTGTAAATATGTCAACGATTCAAGTAAAGCAAATCATGTGTTCTAGAATGGACGTCATCGCTTTGGAAGAGGGACTGAAATTCAACGAGGTTTTGCAAGTTGCAAGAGAATACGGATTTTCTAGGATGCCAGTATACAAAGAATCACTGGACAAAATTCTAGGGGTACTGAATGTAAAGTCGCTTTTACCACATTTGGAAGAAAACGAAGATTTTAAATGGACCGATTTGGTTTATCCTCCGTACTTTGTGCCTGAAAATAAATCCATTGATGATTTGCTCAGCGAATTGCAGCAAAAAAGATTACACATGGCGATAGTAGTTGATGAGTTTGGAGGAACATCAGGGGTTGTTACCTTGGAGGATTTATTAGAAGAAGTATTTGGCGAACTCAAGGATGAATTTGATGATGAGTCAGCAGAGTTTGAAAAAATATCAGATGACGTATTTGTGTTTGAAGGCAAAACTCTATTGGTTGATTTTTTGCGCGAAATGGACCTAAATCATGACTTCTTTTTGCATCTGGAATTAGACTCAGATACATTATCAGGGTTTATTTCTGAAGAACTAGGTCAAATTCCCAAAAGGGGAGAGAAAATAAAAGTATCGGATATTGAGTTCATAGTAGAGGAAGCTGATCCCAAAAAGGTTAGAAAAGTTAAAGTAATATTTACACCCCAAAATGAAAATAAGCTTGTTGAATAGGTTGAGTCTAGTTCTTGTTGCCATTATGGTATTTGCTTGTGGTGAAGAGAAATTTGTACCCAAACCACATGGATACCCCAGAATGATCCTGCCAAAGAAGGAATATCAAAACGATGAAATGAAAGGTCCATATCATTTTGAAAAGCCCGTATATTCTTTAATCTCGGAAGATGAAAACAATGCCGGAAAGCATTGGTATAATATTGATTTTGAACCTTTCAATGCAACCTTACACTTGACATATTACCCATTTACTCGTTGGGAACAATACGATAGCATGATTGCCGATACTCGATCTTTGGTTTACAAGCATATTCAAAAAGCAGAGGATATTGTCGAAGATCCTGTGAGTAATTACAATAAAGATTTGAAAGGTTTGGTTTTCCATATTCAAGGTAATACCGCTAGTAACCTGAATTTTTATTTAACGGATAGTTCTCAGCATTTTTTAAGAGGAGCACTCTATTTTAATGGTAGAACTAATGCTGATTCTATCGCGCCGGCATTCAATTATCTGTGGGCAGATGTACAGCATTTATTCAAAACCTTCAAATGGGAGGCTAACCCATGAAGATCCTGAATATTGTTGCCATGAGCATTTTCCTTTTCTTGCTTGGAGGATGTTCAATATTGTCAAATTCGGGTGGTGAAAAATGTTTGAAATATCGCGATCAATCCTATCGAGAGTTTCAGGAAGCCCAATTTGGGAAAGCCGCAAAAACCATAGCTAAGGGCATAAAATGCGATAGGAATAATGCTGGTATGTATGAGCTACAAGCAGCCATTCATGAAGCCATGGGTGATCATAAGACTGCGATTCGAGCATATCAAAATTGCTTACGGATTGATTCAGCCAGTCAACCTGTGCGGTATCAATTTGCGGCATACCTTTATCGACAAGAAGACTACAAAAATGCCTTACTACAATTAGATACTTTTGATTTAGCTCCTGAAATGAATGATTTTAACACGAGAAGGCACGCTGCTAGTGATGCCTTGCTAGCAAAGGCGAAACGTTTAAAATCTGCGGCATCAATGGCTATGAGTCAAAAAATTGATTTGGAATCATTGGAGATTACAAACCTCGGCCCGAATATCAATACCTCAACCTATGAGTACTGGCCAGGGATGCCGATTGATGGAAATACATTCGTTTTTACTCGATTGGTTCGTAATCAAGAGGATTTTTACTTTTCAAAGAAATCGGATGGAGAATGGTCAAAAGCGGTTCCTGCACCAGGCAGAATAAATACCAGAGAAAATGAGGGGACATCTTCTGTATTTCAAGGTCCAGAGGATCAGGTTTTGTACTATACGGTGTGCAATCAAGGAGGCTATGGTAGTTGTGACCTTTACTACAGTAAGCTAGATGGTAAGAATTGGGGGCCAAAAAAGAATATGGGTGCGATGATTAATTCAAGCGCTTGGGATGCACAACCCTCTATTTCTGGAGATGGAAATACCTTGGTTTTCGCTAGTGCTCGTCCGGGTGGCATGGGAGGCAAAGATATTTGGATCGCAAAAAAGGTAAATGGGAAATGGCAAAAACCCAAGAATGCGGGTCCTACTATTAATACCCGTTTCAATGAAGAAGCTCCCTTTCTACATTATGACGGAACCACCTTGTATTTCTCTAGCGACGGTCATCAAGGTTTTGGTAAGCATGATTTTTTTCTAAGTCGAAAAAACAACGAAGGTGATTGGACAAAGCCAAAAAATTTGGGTAAAGGCATCAACACCCCAGAGGGAGATGTAGGGTTTTATGTAGATGCCCGGGCGGAAAAAGCGTATTTCGCTTCTGAAAGAAAAGGAGGTTATGGGGGTTTGGACATTTACTCTATGACACTTCCAGATAGCTTAAAACCATTGCCGGTGAATTATTTATTGGGAAAAATCATCGATAAATCAACAAAAAGAGCCCTTAAAGCTGATGTACGTTTGGTTGATGTTGAGAACAACAAAATTCTTTTTGAGGATAATGTCGATCACTTTTTAATTCCCATAGTACCAGGAAAGAACTACGCTCTTATATCAGAGAAAGAAGGATACCTTTTTGATTCTAGAAATTTTCAGCCAACCAAGTCGTCAAAATCTGAACCATTTGAGGTAATTGCAGAGTTAGAGGCATTCAAACAAGACCAGGTGGTTCGCTTGAGCAACATTTTCTTTGATGTCGATAAATTCAATATCAAACTTTCGAGTATCGTTGAGTTAAAAACGGTCATACAGGTCCTAAAGAAAAACCCAAGCATGCGTATTGAGATTTCAGGTCATACCGATAACACAGGCTCAGATACACATAACAAGGAACTTTCTCAAAACCGAGCAAATGCAGTGGTAAATTATTTGGTCGAAAAGGGAATAGATAAACGCCGATTAGTAGCCGTGGGTTATGGGGCAAGTAAACCAAGTGCTAGCAACGAAACCGTCGAAGGGCGCGCACGAAATCGACGAATAGAAATGCGTATATTGGAACTAGGTAGATAGAAATGCGTATATTGGAACTAGGTAGATAGAAATGGAAAAGTTAAACGATCAAGAAAAGAATCGTATCGCAAAGGCATTTGCTAATAAAGAATGGCCTGAGATAGCGAGTTCTAATAGTTGGAGCATTTTTAAAATCATGGCGGAATTCGTGGAAGGCTTTGATAAAATGGCAAAAATTGGACCTTGTGTTTCCATTTTCGGTTCAGCTAGAACAAAACCCGATCACCCACATTATTTACTCGCTGAGAATATTGCTCAATTGCTTTCTGCTGCGGGATGGGGAATCATTACAGGAGGCGGACCAGGTATTATGGAAGCGGGTAACAAGGGAGCAAAACAAGGTGGAAGTGCGAGTGTGGGGCTAAATATTAATTTACCATTTGAAACATCGAATAATCCTTACCAGGATGACGATAAACGCCTGAACTTTGATTATTTCTTTGTTCGGAAAATGATATTTCTCAAATATTCACAAGGGGTTATAGTTATGCCTGGAGGATTCGGAACCTTGGATGAATTGTTTGAGTCGTTAACCTTGGTTCAAACCGATAAAAGAGCAAAATTCCCCATTGTCTTGGTAGATAAAGCCTTCTGGTCTCCCTTATTAGATTGGATAAAACAAACGGTAATATCTGGTCAGCAGTATGTGAGTCCAGAAGATCTAGAGTTATTCCACCTAGTTGATACCGCAAATGAAGCCGTGGATGTTATTCTTTCTTTTTATGAGAATTACTCTATGAAGCCGAACTTCTAATGCTGGCGGTAGCAATACAATTGCCCAGCGATTGATTTTTCTATGTAGGGTGAACCCCCATGAAAATAAACGTTGTTCTGAATAAAGAATTAGGGCGAAGACTACAATGAGAACTTTTCTCATCTAGGCATGGTGTCCAATTCGCTTAAATACATTTGAATGGTATTTTGAAGTCCATGATATAAAGCGTCACAAACCAAAGCATGACCGATGGAAACTTCTTGAAGTTCTGGTAACTGACTTGTTAAGAAATTTAAGTTTTCCAAGCTCAAATCATGGCCTGCATTAACACCTAGACCAAGTTCGCCCGCTAATTTTGCTGTTTCTTTAAAAGGGCTAATCGCACTTGTTTTATCTGAGGCATATTGTATCGCATACGGTTCTGTGTAAAGCTCAATGCGGTCCGCCCCGGTGGATTTTGCGGTCGATAGAAGATCAGGGTTGGCTTCTAAAAAAATGCTCACCCGCCCAGCGCTCTTTTTCAAATCCTCGATGATAGATTTTAGATAATCTTCGTATTTAATCGTGTCCCACCCTGCATTAGAGGTTAAAGCATCTGGCGGGTCAGGAACGAGGGTTACTTGTTCTGGTTTGATATCGTGTATGAGAGAGATAAATTCAGGGGAAGGGTACCCTTCAATATTGAATTCAGTAGTAACGATTTCTTTTAATGCATACACATCCGCTTTACGCACATGTCGCTCATCCGGGCGTGGGTGCACTGTGATTCCTTCCGCTCCGAAGGCTTCACAATCTTTAGCCACTTGTATCAAATCTGGATTATTACCACCTCTTGCATTTCTGATGGTTGCGAACTTGTTGATGTTCACGCTAAGTTTGGTATGCCTTCCCATGGGTTAAGTCTTTGTTTGAACGATTACAATCCAACTCCATCCCCTCATTCTAGCTGATCTTTCATACGCAAAAGCTGCTCTTTAAGATTTCGCAGTTCCTTCACCAAAGTTGCTTTTTCATCCTGTTGATCAGGGTTGCGCTTAACTTTTTTGGTTGCATGCGATAATCTTACGCCCTTGCTATGAGTAAGATACTGAATTTCCTTAAGGATTTCAATGTCTTTGAGATGGTAGATTCGGTCGCCCTTTTTATTTTTCATGGGCTTTAGTTGGGGGAAATTCTTCTCCCAAAAACGAAGGGTTGACGGATTTACCCCAAGCATTTTAGATACCTCTCCAATTTTGAAATATTTTTTGCTAGGTGCATCCATATCGTTTAGTCAAATCTATTGGTTTCTCTTTGTGAAAGCTCTAACATTTTTTGATATTGCTCGTCACTAAGGTCATTTCTATAAAAGAATGCGGGGTTCAATGGGTTGTTGTAACGCCTTACTTCATAATGTAAATGCGGACCTGTTGATCGACCTGTGCTTCCAACATAACCAATTAATTGTCCACGCTTAACCTTTTCTCCGTATCGTACAGCTATGCGAGAAAGATGACCATATAAAGTGGTGTAGCCATGTCCATGATTGATGATAACGTGATTCCCATAACCCCAACGATCTTTCTTTGTTTTACTCACTCGTCCATCTCCCGTTGCATATACTTCTGTTCCTACTTCAGCAGTAAAATCCATGCCCGCATGAAAAGTAAAGGTGTGATAGAACGGGTCAAGGCGATAGCCAAAACCAGACGCCATTCGCTTTAGATCCTTATTGGCAACAGGCATAATAGCTGGGATAGAGTTGACCAAATTGGATCGATCGGAAATGAGCTTAGTTAACTGTGCATAGCTTTTCTTTTGGGTCGCATTAAGATCTTTCAACCGTTTGATTTTTACTCGAAGTGCTTTCAGTGCTTCTCCGTTGTTCAGTTTTAATATTCTTGCAAAATCATCTTCTTTGCCTTTTTCTATGCTTGGAGGTTCAACTCCGTAAATGGCACGATAGATATTTTCGTCTTTTTCCCTGAGCTCCGATATTTCGTTGTCTAATACGTCCAACTCACGTTGCATTTGTTCAATTTCAAATAGTGTCTCTTTGTTTTTCTTAGCCAATGTAACCGCATATGAATCAGTAATATAGCGACTAATAATGATGGATAGAATGGTAACGCTAACAATGATTAAAGAGCTAACACCCAATATGCGCCAAAACATGTAACCTTTGTTTTCGGTTACTTTCTCGAAGCTTAAACTTTTTTGATTATAAAAGTATTTGGTTCTGGGCATTTCAGAATTCTCACAATATTAACGATTAGACTCCGATTTAGGTTCTTTCAGTATCGCTTAATTCGTAGAATTCCATATAAGATTTTGCTCGTTCGACATATTCATCTACGTTTTCTTGAATGCGTTGTTCTACCGATTTATCTAGGGTTTTTATCACCTTTGCTGGGACTCCTAAAACCAATGAATATGGAGGTATCACCATTCCCGAGGGGACCATGGCGTTTGCACCAATAATTGAGTAAGCACCAATTTGAGAATTGTTCAGCACCGTGGCATTCATCCCAATCAACACATGATGATCTAACATCGCGCCATGAACAATAGCGGAATGCCCAATAACGCAATGGTCTCCAACAATACATGGGTCTCCGGGATCTGCATGCAAAACGGCATTGTCTTGTATATTGCTGCCTTCCCCTACAGAAATTAGATCTGTATCCCCTCTTAATACAGCGCCGAACCAAATGTTGCAGTTCTTTCCAAGAGTGACATCCCCAATTACGGTAGAAGTGGGAGATAAAAATACATTTTCATCCTGATTGATGGGCTTTTTTAATTGATCAATGAGTCTGTTTGAAGAAGTCATACTCCGAAGTAACAAAACAAAGTTGGATATTGAATAGGAAGGGACGTTTTAACTTGGGTTATCTTCGTGATATGAAAATACTCTTCTCAGGTATATCTAAGTTGTACGGAACGAGCAGACAAGTTAGGTTTGGTTCACAAATGGATGAGGTTAAAAGCATCTTAAATGCATCCATACTAGTAGAGAATGGAAGGGTATTAGCTGTTACCTCCGAAGATATATCAGACCAAGCAGATCAAGTCATTAACTTGAATGGTGCTGAGGTTATGCCAGGTTTTGTAGATAGCCATACGCATACCGTTTTTGCCGTTCCACGAGAAGAAGAGTTTGTTATGAGATTAAAGGGAGCTAGCTATGAAGAAATTGCCGCTGCCGGTGGAGGAATCTTAAATTCTGCGCAAAAACTTCGTAGAACAAGCGAAGATGAATTATTCGATGCAGCTTCGGTGAGGGTGAGAAATATGATTGCTCAAGGTACAACCGCATTAGAAATAAAGAGCGGATACGGATTGAGTGTGGATGCAGAAATAAAAATGTTGAGGGTGATCAAAAAACTAAAGGAATCTTTTCCCATTACCATTCGAGCAACCTTCTTAGGAGCGCATGCTTTTCCTAAAGAATACAAAGAGAAAACGGATGATTATGTGGATTTAGTGGTGAAGGACATGTTGCCCATAATTGCTGCAGAGGAATTAGCAGATCACATCGATGTTTTCTGTGAACGTGGCTTTTTCAGTTCGGATCAAGCCAATAGAGTCATCGAGGTTGGAGCCAAATATGGATTGCCTTCTAAAATTCATGGAAATCAACTAGCGGTCAGTGGTGGGGTTCAGGTAGCAGTTCGCAATCAATCGTGGTCAGTGGATCATCTTGAGCATTGCACAGAAGTGGAATGGAATCTATTAAAAAATAGTTTTGATGAAGATGGTAATGGCACCATGCCAGTAGTGTTACCAGGTGTTTCCTATTATTTAGATTTACCCTATGCTCCAGCAAGGGAAATGATTGATTATGGGTTACCTGTGGTGCTTGCCACAGATTTCAATCCTGGTTCAAGCCCTGTTCATAGTTTACAAACGGTACAGTCTTTGGCATGTACACAAATGAAGATGACACCGGAAGAAGCTTTTAATGCGGTCACTATAAATGCCGCACGATCGCTTCGGTTGGAAGATGAAGTCGGAAGTATAACCGTCGGAAGTAGGGCAGATTTCTTGGTTATGAACCAGCAGAATGCTCTGCAGCGTATTCCATACTACCTCGGTCAAAACCTAGTGAAAGAGGTTTACATAGGAGGTGTTAAATTTGACCTGTGAGATAGGTTAGTTAACGAAAAGAATTGCCAATAACTAATGAAAACCCGAATTTTGAAATTCAAAAACGTCAATAAAAAGAACAATATATTATGCCTTATCCAGAAATGATGGTCGCTCCGATGAGAGCCGAATTAACAAATCAGGGATTTACAGAACTAAAAAGCGCTGAAGAGGTTCAGACTAACATGGACGGCAACCAGGATACCACCTTGGTTGTTGTGAATTCAGTATGTGGTTGTGCAGCAGGTAGCTGTCGTCCTGGTGTATTAGAAAGTTTAACAGGTGATAAAAAGCCAGCTAAACTGTATACGGTATTTGCTGGGCAGGATTTAGATGCGACAACAAAAGCGCGTGAATATATGGCACCGTACCCACCCAGCTCACCAGCTATCGCACTCTTTAAAAATGGTGAATTGGTGCATATGGTTGAGAGACATATGATTGAAGGACGAACCGCGGATATGGTTGCCGATAATTTAAAGTCTGCATACGATGAGCACTGCTGAGTCAACAGACTATTCTGAGATTTTGAAAAATATGGAAAGCGCCTGCGATATCGTGGGCGCTTTTCAATTAGAGCATTGGAACCAAATCGGAGACGAGGTAGTCAGTGATAAATCGCACAATCAACTAGTCAGTTTTGTTGATCAAGAGTCGGAGAAAACACTAGTTGATCGATTGATAAAAGCCTTGCCCGGTAGCACAATCATAGGGGAAGAATCTGCCTCAAATAATCGAGAAATAACTGAATATACCTGGGTGATTGATCCATTAGATGGGACCACAAATTACTTGCATGGATTACCTGTTTTCTCTATTAGTATTGCCTTGCTTCATGAAGGCGTTCCCGTTATTGCCATTGTTGATTGTCCCGCGTTAAACGAACGGTTCACGGCTATTAAAGGCAACGGGGCGAAATTAAATGGGAAGGATTTTAGCGTTGCTACAAATACTGAACTAACCCACTCGTTGCTGGCTACAGGCTTTCCGTATCATGATTTTGCCGAAATGGATTCATACCTAGAGGTGTTGACGTATTTTATGAAGCACACTAGAGGATTAAGACGGATGGGGTCTGCTGCAATTGACCTGGCTTACACCGCTTGTGGGCGCTTTGACGCTTTTTTTGAACTGCATTTGAGCCCTTGGGATGTGGCCGCGGGAGTGCTTCTTGTTAGAGAAGCAGGGGGTATCGTTACCACCTTCGAAGGAAATGATGAGGTGATTTTTGCAGATAATATCTTAGCAAGTAGTTCGAGTCTTTATCCCTCGATAAAGAAGAGCGTCCAACAGGCGTTCAATGATTAATACCATTTATTTGTCAACTCCGTGAATCGGGGTTAATTTGCGATTAATGGATTGGGTGATAGCCATAGCTAAGGGAATAGGCTACGGACTTTTTTTAGGAATCATGAGTTTTGGCCCAACCTTTTTTGCGCTGATTCAAATGGGAATGCAAGGTGGTAAATCTGCTGGTTTGCGGATGGCCATGGGGATTTTCCTCAGCGATATGCTTGTTGCTCTTGCGTGTTTTTTTGGCCTTTCAGCTCTATTTACTACCTGGTGGTTTCAACTAGGTTTTTCAGCATTTGCGGCATTGGGTATTATTTTTCTCGGGGCAAAAGGGATTCTTGTTAAATACAAAAGCTTTCTAGAAAACGTTCAAAAACCAGTCAATAAGAATACGAATTTCTTTCAAGGGTTTTTGGTTAATTTACTAAATCCATTTGTGATTTTACTGTGGGTAGGTATTCTAGGAGCAATCAGTGTAGGGCATGATAGCAAAGGCAGTGAATACATTATACTGGTGGAGATGCTCTCTATTCTGTTCACGGTTTTTAGTCTCGATTTGGGAAAGGTTTACCTGAGTGATTTCATTGGAAAAAAGTTGAATTACAGGATTTACTTTTTCGTAAATCGTTATGTAGGAATTATACTATTGGTAATTGGCCTGTATTACGTGTATCATTTTATAAAGCTACTGATCCCCTTGTTGTAGTGCATTAGATGGAATGGTTGAATGAGCATATTAATATTCTTATAAATGTTGTATTGGCATTGATAATGTTTGGGCTGGGTCTGGGTCTGAGGAAACATGATTTTCAGCAGTTATTTGATCAGCCTAAACCACTGACCGTTGGGCTCGCAACGCAGATTATTATTTTGCCTTTATTCGCATTTGCTTTGGTAAATCAATTTGATGTTTCCTCTGAAATAAAGGTGGGAGTACTTATTTTATCGGTTTGCCCGGGTGGTATTACGTCAAATCTTGTGAGCTATTTTTCAAAAGGGAATGTGGCATTATCGGTTTCATTAACCGTCACAAATGCGATTATAACCCTGATTACCATTCCAGTATTAGTGAATGTGTTCTTGAATTATTTCATTAATCATGGAGGTACGGGCTCATTGATTATGCCCTTTTGGGATACGGTGGTAAGCATTTTTCTGGTTACTATTTTTCCTGCAGCTATTGGAATGTTACTGCGCTATAGGTTTGGTACAATTATCTTGCGTCTTCAGAAATCGGTCAATCTGGTATTCCCGTTTTTGTTGTTATTGATCTTTGGTATCAAGTTTTTAGGTAAAGATGCTAGCGGAAACACCAATATCTCTAGCCATGAAATCATGAGTCTCACACCCGTGGTTGTGGCGTTAAATCTTGGCGCTATTGGAATCGGACATGTGGTGGCGAGATTATTTGGTTGCTCGTTTAAAAATGGTATGACCATTTCGATCGAGGTTGGCTTACATAACACAGCCCTTGCTTTATTGGTAGCGGGGGAATTATTGGGAGTGCCAGAAATGGAAAAACCAGCACTGGTATATGCCTTGTACTCCTTTGGGATTACTTATGGGATTTCTTTTGCTTTATTAAGGTTGCGCTTTTACCGATTGAAAAAACGCAATCAACTCGGGTAAAATAGCTTGTGGAACCAAATGGTTGATGGAACCTTCGCGATAGAGTAAATCACGAATCTCTGTTGCTGATATGTCAATTAAAGGAGCGTCGTACCAAGAGGCTTGGAAAGGAATAGGAGAGGGTGGTTTTTCAAATCCCGGTCGCGAATAAACATGTAACGGACAGATTCTAGCTAGCTCATCGGCATGTTGCCATTTATGAAACCCATATAAATTATCCGCGCCCATGATCATTCCAAATGAGATATCAGGATATTTCGATTTGAAGTGTAGAACTGATTTATGAGTATAGGATGGACGAGGTAAATGGAATTCATCATCCACGCAATAGGTATGGGATAAATCTTCAATACTCATCTGTACCCATTTTAACCGAATGTCTGAAGGGATAAGTGTTTCTTGATATTTATGAGGATTTAATGGAGAAGGCACAAACCAAACCTCATCAAAAGAACCGTGCACGCGAATGTATTCAGACACCTGAATGTGACCAATGTGAATGGGGTTAAAGGACCCAAAATACAATCCGACTTTCTTCATTTCGAATAAAAGTTCCCTACCAACGTTTCACAGCGCTCAAAGGTTTCTTCTAACTTATCATTTACTACCACCACATCGTATTGATTTTCAAAGCTTAGCTCATATTGTGCCTTGTCTATACGCTGTGCCAATTCATGTTCAACCTCGGTACTTCTTTTGGTTAATCGTTCCATGAGGATTTCCACGCTCGGTGGGCGCAAGAAGATGGCAAGCGCTTTTTCTCCGAACTCTTTTTTTAGATTCAAGCCACCAAGTACATCAACATCAAAAACAACCAAGCGGTCTTCGCTCCAAATCCGTTTTACCTCACTCCAGAGGGTGCCATATAAAATTCCTGAATAAACTTCTTCGTGTTCCAAAAAAGCGCCCTCGCCAATATTTTTTCGGAATTCTTCTTCAGATAAAAAGTAATATTCTCTACCGTGAACTTCCCCCGGTCTTGGTTTACGTGTCGTAGCGCTCACCGAAAAGCCTAACTTTTCAGGCATGACCTCCATTAGGTGTTTTACCACCGTTGTTTTACCGGAGCCTGAAGGGGCCGAGAATATCAGTAGTTTTTCCAAGACTATTTCAACAATACCTTTGATGTACAAAGGTCGTTGTTTTGACGGAATTTAACGATATACGCACCGGCTTTCAAAGACTCAGAATTTATCCAAATCGCGCTGCTTGATAAACGGCTGAAGCACTCCTCGTATACTTTACGGCCCTCTAAGGTGAATACTTCCAAGGAACTTGGATTTGTGCTTTTTACAAATCTTTCGGGTAAATCAACCATAAATCCGTCAGTAGCAGGGTTTGGAAAGACCTTCATTTGGCTCGGTCTTGAGCCTAGATTATCTTGATTTAATGCATAACCAACCGTGAATTCAGTGCGAACTTCAGAACCAAAATCTGGATTGAAAGCAGCTAGAATACTTCCAGTTGTACTTCTTAATTGTATGCTACCGTTACCATCGGTGGTGTTTCCCCACCAACCAATACCGTCTTCATTTAGAGGATAGGCAGGATTTGGAGTGCCTCTATCGTCTAGTATAAAGGTGAAACAACCATTGTATAATTCTACTGTGTCTCTGTATAGGGTGTTCGCTGTTGGGAAGCTTTTTCTTTCTTTATATACGTGACCACCCGCATCTAAAATTTTCCAACTATTCTCCATGGGGGCATTATTGGAGCGGAAGAATACCACAATTTTATCGGGCATCAATTTTGGGGGTTCTGGCATTTCAACAGCTAATGTGTTGTTTGAAGGGTCCCAATCTTTCACACCGTTGGTTTTAACGATGCTCGCCTCGAACTGATTGGATACAGGTGTCCAATCCATTTTATAAGGAAGTCGAATTTCCGTCGTTTCACCAAATCTTAATTCACCCACCCAATGGTGGCTAGATTTTTTGCCTCCTTTTACTCCGTAGTCAATGTCAATACTGAAGAGTGGAGATTTTCCGTTGTTCTTAACAAGTATCGTGGGTTCTGAACAAATAGGGTTCTTTCTCAAATGCTGGGAATGAGTACTAGGTTGAATGATATCAATAATACTGGCATCTTGCCCTTTTTTGATATCTCCATATTCAACCAAATAGGCGGTAATGACGTAATTGGAATTACCAGAGGTCTTGGTGTAGGCCTCCATATCTAAATCAAAGGTATGCTCGGATCCGTCTTCGGTTAGGTCTACGTTATACTCCAATACATTTTGCCCCGGGCACCACCCAGAGCGATCATAAATCCAAGTTCCTGCTTGAGGATATACTGGGTTTTCTCCACAGTCAGCGCGCCATACCAAAGATGTATCAAAACAGTTTCCATCCATATAAAGGAATCTGTTTCTCGGACAAAATTCCGCACAGTTACTCGGCTTGTCCATGCCGTGACCGGTTTGAATAATTTTTATGCGGGAGGTTTTCGTTCCTTTTGTGGGAGTCCAAGTAAACTCAGGTGTGTTTTCTCTAAATTTCGCAACATCTC
>VMCP01000121.1 GCA_008081305.1 Bacteroidota bacterium
TTATGGTTAAAGAAGTAGGTCAAGGTTTCGGTCCGAAATCAATCGAAACTTTATTGCAACTTCCATTGGAAGCTCTTGATTTTGGTAGTTTCGGCGGAACCAATTTTGCCGTTTTAGAGAACCACAGGAGAAACGATATCCGTAAGGAGGAATGGAAACCAGCCACTCACATCGGTCACACAGCTGAGGAAATGTCGGATTGGGTGAATGATTATATTGATCATCATAACGATAAGATCAAAACGAAGAATATTATCGTTTCCGGAGGAATTAAAAACTTTATGGATGGGTATTACTACACGCAGAAAATTATTACCTCTGCGATTTACGCCCAAGCATCTGGGTTCCTTAAATATGCCTTGTTGGGTGAGCAAGAGTTATTTGAGTACGTTGACGCTCAAATAGAAGGGTTGAAAATGTGTCAACAATATTTGCAAATTAGAAAATGAAAAATACATCGGTAGATCCAATCAAAGGGTTCAGTAAGTTGAGTAAACAAGCCAAAATGGAATGGCTGGTACAAAACTTCTCTGACGAACCAAACGAAAGCCTTCAAATGCTACAGGGCTATTGGCATGCACTTCCAGAAGTTCAGAAATTACACGATGAGTTTATTGAGAATACAGTAAGTAATTACTATCTGCCTTTTGGGGTTGCTCCTAATTTTCAAATCAACCAAAAAATGTACACCATACCTTTCGCGATCGAAGAGAGTAGTGTGGTGGCGGCAGCGGCAAAAGCAGCAAATTTTTGGTTAGATCGCGGTGGTTTTAAAACAACGGTACTGAGCACCACCAAAGTGGGCCATGTTCACTTTATATGGGACGGCCAAGATCACGCCGCATTATCCTCGTTCTTTTCAAACTATAAGGATAATCTCATTTCTTCTACCGATGAGATTACCAAAAACATGCGTGCTCGCGGTGGCGGAATTTTAGATATTGAATTAATCGATAAGTCTGAATTAGAAACTGATTATTTCCAATTGGCCGTAAAGTTTGATACCCGTGATTCAATGGGTGCCAACTTTATCAATAGCTGCTTGGAAACCATCGCTAAGGAATGGCAATCAAGCATAGAGGCATCTGACTTAGCAGGGAATGTTCAAATCGTCATGAGTATTTTGAGTAATTACACGCCAGAATGTGTAGTTCGAGCAGAAGTGTCGTGTGCAGTTGAGGATATCAATGAGGGTAGTGGAATTTCAAACAAAGAGTTCGCTGAAAAATTCAGAAGGGCCATACGAATTGCTCAGATAGAGCCTTATCGAGCGGTAACGCATAACAAAGGAATCATGAACGGGATTGATTCGGTCATCATTGCGACTGGAAACGATTTTCGTGCCACAGAAGCCTGTGCACATGCATATGCAGCACGTGACGGTCAATACCGAAGCTTAACGAATGCCGAGGTCGTTGATGGAACCTTCCGGTTTTGGTTAGATTTACCCTTAAGCGTAGGAACCGTAGGGGGAATCATTTCCTTGCATCCCATGGTGAAATTCGCCCACGAATTACTGGGTAATCCAGATGCAGAAGAATTAATGCAGATTATTGCCGTTGCAGGTTTGGCACAGAATTTTTCTGCGGTTCGATCTTTGATTACCTCAGGAATTCAAAAAGGGCACATGAAAATGCACCTGTTGAATATTTTGAATCAATTAGAGGCTACCGAAGACGAGAAGGCTCAAATCGTTGAATACTTTAAAGACAAAGTGGTGAGTTTTAGCGCTGCCGTGGAGATATTCTCAAAACTTAGGGGTATTCCCGTTGACCAAAAGGTGAAAAAGTAATGCAGAGTTATTTTGCTCCGGGCAAAGTAATGCTAACCGGGGAATATGCGGTGCTAAAGGGATTGGAGGCATTTGCTTTCCCCACAAAACAAGGCCAATGGCTGGATGTTTTTGTGTACGATACTCCGAAAGATGATCAACCTAGACTTACCTATAATGCGTTCAACCATCAAGGGGAAACCTGGTTGAGTGCGAGCTATGACCTGCTTGAATTTACGTGGATTGAATCTTCCAATGATGCTAGCTTTTTGTCGAAGATTATGGAAATGGTCCGTGAGGATTTTTGGCAAGAAGGAAAGTCCTATCGCTTAGAAACGCGATTGGAGTTTGACCATAATGCTGGACTAGGTAGTAGCAGTACTTTTATTTCATTGATATCACGCTTCTTTCGGTTAGATCCATTTCAAGTGCAACGAGAAGTATTTGGTGGAAGTGGTTATGATGTGGCGATTGCAGAAGTGGGAAAGAGTTTGCGTTTCTCATTGGTGAATGATTCGGTTCACTTCCGTCAATGGGAAATATCCGAAGAACTAACCGCTGATTGGTACATTGCATTTACAGGGAGTAAAATAGATTCTCGAGAGAGCAGTAAAGAGGTTTCGGATAAATTGGACCTTCTTTGGGAAGATGAATTTTATAAAAGCCAATTGGAACATGTGAGCCGGTTGATCGCCGAAGCCAATAATACCATGGTGTTGGAAACAGGATTGGAAATGTATCAAACCCTATTATCTCAATTACTGGAGTTAAAACGTCCTTATGAAACGCTTGGGTTAAAAGCGATACCTAGAGGACTCTGCAAATGGTTGGGTGCTTGGGGAGGTGATATGTTATTGGTGAATAAAATATTTTTAGAACAATACGAGGCTGAATTAAATGAATTTAATATTCAACCTTGGAATGAAGTAATCGCAAAGCAGTGAATAAAGAAGTCAAATACTCCTGTCCGAGTAACATCGCCCTTGTGAAGTACTGGGGTAAGAAGGAAAGTGGAACACAACTACCCGCAAATCCTAGTATCAGTTGGACGTTAAACGATTTGAGAGCAACCACTCGGATGGTTGTTTCTCCGGTGGTAAATGGCGAAAGTCCAACGGTGAAATTTTATTTAGCAAACATAGAAAAACCTTCGTTTTTACCGAAGATTGAAACATTTTTAAAAAGGGTAACTCCAGAATTGGGGTGGATAAGTGAGCATCATTTTGAGATTTACTCCGAAAATAATTTCCCACATGGAGCAGGTATAGCCAGCTCAGCCGCTGGATTTGGAGCTTTAGCTTCGTGCTTGGTTGCGCTAGATGGTCAATGGGAAGAATCAGACCCCGTATTTTGGGAAAAGGCTTCGAAATTCGCTCGTTTAGGTAGTGGAAGTGCATGTAGAAGCGTGTACAATGAACCTGGTTTATGGGGAGAATTTGAGGAAGTCTTGGAGTCGACGGATGATTTTGCTATTCCATATTCTGGATCCATACACCCAAACCTTCAAGGTTGGAAAGACGCCGTTTTAATCATTGAAGATGGCGAGAAGTCGGTGAGTAGCACTGCTGGACATGCCTTGCTTAAAGAACATGCCTATGCTGAAGCGAGATATAAACAGGCGCACAAGAGTTTAAGCGCATTATTGAGCTCATTTAAAACGGGTGATGTTCAACAATTTATTGAAATAGTGGAGTCAGAGGCATTGCAATTACATGCCATGATGATGTCATCCATCCCGTATTATGTTTTGATGAAGCCTAATACATTAGAGGCAATAGAAAAGATTTGGAAACATCGAAATGAAACCCTTATTCCGATGTGTTTTACCCTTGATGCAGGTGCCAATGTTCATTTGCTATATGATGGTAGTTATCATGAACAAATTCAAAACTTTATCAACACCGAGCTGTTACCTTATTGCCAAAATGGATTGTACCTTTGTAGTGATACGGGAGGTAAACCGACTAAACTGTAACCATGATCAACGAATCGCTCTTTTACGCTAAAATTTTACTATTTGGAGAGTACGGTATCATTGAGGACTCTATGGGTCTCAGCATTCCTTACAATCAATTCCAAGGTAAATTTGAAGTGCCGGATATAGAGCCAACGGATGTACAAATACGTTCGAATAAGAGTATTCTGAGATTTACTAAGCATTTAGAGCAAATGCAGTTTACAGGTGAATTACCCGTGAAGTTTAATATCCAACAACTAAAATCAGATCTAGAGACGGGTATGTATTTCGATAGTAGTATTCCGCAAGGTTTCGGGGTGGGTTCTTCTGGGGCATTAGTGGCTGCGCTTTACGCGAAATATGCTGTTACTCCTATCACTTCTAACGATATCATGATCGGGGATAATTTGGCGGAATTGAAGAATGTTTTAGCTATCATGGAAAGTTATTTCCATGGTACTAGTTCAGGCCTAGACCCCATGATCTGTTATTTGAATTTACCCATTCTTATTAAAGGTAAAGGTAATTTAGATACGGTTGGTTTGCCCGTTGAGCAGTCCAATGGTAAGGGAGCCATTTTCTTACTTAATACCGGTAGTCCGGGTAAAACCAAAGGTTTGGTTGAGCATTTCTTAGAAAGGCTTAAAGAAGAAGGTTTTAGGAATATGGTTAGAACGGAGTTGAAGAAACATAACGATAGCGCGGTGAAACACTTTCTCAAAGGGGAAGTAAAGCCCTTGGTGAATTCCGTGAAAGAGATATCCCAACTATTCCTCCAGAATTTTAAACCCATGATCCCAAAAAATGTGGAGCGGTTATGGGAAAAAGGCCTGGAAACAAATGCCTATTATTTAAAGCTTTGTGGCAGTGGTGGCGGTGGATTTGTGCTTGGGTTTACTGAAGACCTTGAGAAAGCAAAATCCATGTTGGAAGGCCATAACTTGCAGGTGATCCATAAAATGTAAGCATGTCGTTCTCCTCAAATCGGAGTATATTAAGATTCATTTATTTCCTCGGAGTTATCCGTTGGTACAACCTTATTTTATTAGCTGTTTCACAGTATATCCTGTCCGCATATATCCTCCTCTTACAACACGGTGAACAATCTAAAAAGTTAGCCTTTTGGTTTTTTCTAACCGATACGACGGTTCACGGAATGGTTTTAGCAACTATATTTACAGTGGCCAGTATATTTATAATCAATGCTTTCTACGATAAAGAAAAAGATTGGGTAAATAAACCAGGTATGGCCCTAATGAGCCAAGCGGTTGGGAGCGCGCAGTTGGCAAACCTATACATTCTCTTTAATACAATCGGTTTGGTTTTTGCTGTTTTAGCTTCGGTAAAAGCGGCCTTGTTCTTTCTAGGTATTCAGTTTTTTGGTTGGTTCTATTCACATAAACTACAGAAAAAGCCTTTTTTTAGGGAGTTAAGTGCAGGCATGCTCACCATTGCACCGTTAGTAGCGATTTGGATTCATTTCTCCATGCCAAAAGTAGGTTTGATTACTCTCTTTACTGGACTTCTAACCTTGCTCACCGTTAAAGATATTCTAAAAGATGTTTCGGGTCACAGAGGGAATTTGATTTTTGGATACCATACGGTGGTTAAAGTAACAGGACTTAACCAAATCAAACGTTGGGTTCTACTATTTACATCAACCGCTTTGTTAGTGTTTACCTTGATATCAACTTTTTGGCCGTTTTCATCCAATCAAAAACCTTACGATATCATTGCCATAACCGGGATTGCACTTCTCTTGACATGGCTGAATAGCATCGTATGGTTGGTGTCTAAATCGGATATAACTCAAAAGTGGTGCTTGCGTCTTCAAAAATTATTCGTTGTTGCATTGATGTCCGGGTTGTTCATTATCATCATTTATCGATACGTCTTATTCTTTCTATACGATAAGGTTGCGCCTTAAGTTTCTCTGAGCGGGAAGCAAGCCTTAAATTTGTTTTTAACCGTGGAGAGAGTTACACTATTTGCGAAGGTGTTATTGCCTTTACCTTTACCCAAACTATACACCTATCGAATTCCGTTTGAATGGAATGAGTTTGTGGTACCCGGTTTAAGGGTGGCAGTTCCATTTGGCGTGAAAAAAGTGTATTCTGGAATTATTTGGGAAGTAGGAGAGCATCCCCCAGAAGGGTATCAGGCCAATTATATTCTTGAGTTATTAGATGAAAAGCCGATAGTGAGTAAGTCTCAACAGGACTTCTGGAATTGGATTGCTCGCTATTACATGTCTCCACTTGGAGAGGTGATGCAAGTAGCCCTACCAGCGGGATTTCGGGTACAATCACAAACAAAAATTAAACTTCACCCAGAGTTTCATCCTGATGATGTGGTAGAACTTGATGATAAAGAGAATCAAATCCTAGCGGCACTTCTGAATGATAAGGGCATTCGTGTGGAAGATGTACAGCAAATTCTTGATCAGAAAAGTGTGATGAAGCTGATCAAATCCATGTACATGAAAGGCATCATCACCATGGAGGAAGAACTCAAACAAAACTACAAACCTAAAATGGTTGAGATGATAGCCGCAACAGATATTTGGAATGAAGACGATGAAGCCAATCGGATCATTCAAGAGTTAGAAAAGCGCGCCATCAAACAATACGAGGCCATGCTCAAACTTTTGGGTAAAGGTGGGGTTCCTCAGCAAAGTACGGTTTTCTGTAAGGAAAATGATCTTCAACGTACGACCTTAAAGGCACTAGAGAAAAAAGGATTAGTGACCTTTTATAAGGAGCAAGTAGAACTATATCAATCAACAGAGGGTAAAGGCCATTCATATGAGTTGACCCCAGAACAATTGGATGCCAATTTGCAGATTACCACCGCGATCGATGATGGTAAGCACGTTTTGTTGTATGGGGTTACTGGTTCAGGTAAAACACTTCTATACATTGAGCAATCCAAACGCGTGCTAGAAAGTGGTCGTCAGGTTTTATTCCTTGTACCGGAGGTGGCTCTTACCGAGAATTTAGTAACTCGTATCAGTGAGTATTTGGATGTTGAAATCGGGGTATGGCATCATTACTATTCAACATCGGAGCGTACAGAGTTGTATCAAAAAATTAAAACAGGCGAAATTCAATTTCTCATTGGCACCCGAAGCGCTGTTTTTGCGCCTTTCACAGACCTTGGATTAATTGTGATCGATGAAGAGCATGAGCCTGGGTATAAGCAATTTGAAAAGAGACCGCATTTTCACGCAAGAGATGCTGCTTTTTTCTTGGCCAAGCAACACAACGCTCAATTATTCATGGGCTCTGCCACTCCATCGTATGAGATGTGGCAACAATCATTGATGGGTAAAATTGAGAAAGTAGAGCTTTCCAAACGCTATGAGGATAGAAATTTTGCGGAGTGGAATTGGTTGAATCTGAAAGAATTAAAGCAACAAAACAGATACGATGGGTTACTGTCTGACCCGATGAAAGAAGCGATTGAGCAAGCGCTAAAGAAACAAGAAAAGATCATTGTATATCATAACCGTAAGGGGTATGCACCATACATACAGTGTGCTTTGTGCGGTTATAATACCCAATGCGTGCAATGCGATATCACATTGACATATTATAAGAGTTCTTCTAACCAACGTTGTAATTATTGCGGGTATCAGCAAGAGATGCCAAAAATATGCCCCGGTTGCGGCGGTGGGGATTTCGCGCTAAAAGGAGCCGGTACGGAGAAGTGGGTGGAAGAGTTAGAAACCATGTTTCCGAATGCTAGAATTGCGCGTTTTGATCAACAAAGCATCAGAAAACGGAGCGACTTTCAGCGAATTCTTACCGATTTTGAAAAAGGATCCGTTGATATCCTGGTGGGTACGCAATTATTAGCCAAAGGAATTGATTTTGATGATGTCTCTCTGATTGCAGTTCCAGACGGCGATATTGCACTTCATATTCCTGATTTTCGTTCTGAGGAAAGAGCTTTTCAGCAACTCTACCAATTAGCAGGTAGGGCAGGGCGAGGTTCTAAACAAGGCCAAGTATTCGTACAGACCTATAAAACCAATCATCATGTATTTCAAGCACTACAAGAGAATGATTTTGTTGGGCTTGCCAATACGGATTTAGAAGGTCGAAAGGCCTTTCATTATCCTCCGTATGGGCGGTTAATTGAAGTGCGATTAAGACATAAAGAAGAAGAAGTGGTCATACAAAGTGCCATGATTTTCAATAATCTATGTAAGAATGCCCTGGCTGATTCACTCCTAGGTCCAATTACACCTACCGTGGCTAAGATTAAGAATCAATTCATCAGGACATTCTTGGTGAAGTTCGATCCAGCGGAAAAATCAGCCTCCAAAATCAAAGATTTTTTGATGAGTAGATATCATATACTACTTCAAGAAAAGGGAATGAACGGGTTGAGGGTGGATTTTGATGTTGATCCATACTGATGAAAGTCGTCGTTGGGTATGAGTAAAAATTCCTAATTTTGAATCATGGAAACAGACGTATTGGAAAAAGCAACGACCGTAACCGACTTTTTACCTTTGAATGGAACAGACCACATTGAGTTCTTTGTGGGTAACGCAAAGCAAAGTGCATACTATTACCAATCCGCCTGGGGATATGAACTAGTGGCCTATGCAGGCCCAGAAACGGGTGTTAAAGACCGTGCTAGTTATGTCCTACAACAAGAAAAAATCCGGTTGGTCCTTACCACGAGTTTGACCGATGATTCAGATATTTCAAATCACCACCGTAAGCATGGTGATGGCGTAAAGTTCTTGAGTTTATGGGTAGACGATGCTACCAAAAGTTTTGAGGAAACAGTAAAAAGAGGAGCGAAGCCCTACATGGAGCCGACCACCTTTGAAGATGAGCATGGTACCGTGGTTATATCTGGTATTTATACCTACGGTGAAACCGTGCATAAGTTCGTAGAGAGAAAAAATTACAGCGGTCCGTTTTTACCTGGCTTCAAAGAGCCCGCGCACAAAATGGATGTGACCCCCGTTGGCTTACGCTATGTAGATCATTGCGTAGGAAATGTAGAGCTTGGTCAAATGAACGAATGGGTTAAATTCTACGAAGATGTGATGGGATTTAAGCTACTTTTAACCTTTGACGATAAAGATATTTCCACCGAATACAGCGCCTTGATGAGTAAGGTGGTGAGCAATGGAAATGGTTGGATCAAGTTTCCTATTAACGAACCAGCAGAAGGAAAAAAGAAATCACAAATCGAGGAGTACATCGATTTTTACAAAGGCCCTGGTGTGCAACACATTGCAATACAGGTTCATGATATTATAGAGACAGTAGGAGAATTGCGCAGAAGAGGGATAGAATTCTTGTATGTACCGGAAACCTATTACGATGATGTTTTAGACCGTGTCGGAGAAATTGATGAGAATCTAGATGACCTCCGCAAAATGAATATTCTAGTGGATAGAGATCCAGATGGATACTTATTACAAATTTTCACAAAGCCCGTGGAAGATCGACCAACCTTATTCTATGAGATCATACAAAGAAAAGGAGCAAAAAGCTTTGGTAAAGGAAATTTTAAAGCCCTTTTCGAATCCATCGAACGCGAACAAGCCAACCGCGGGAACTTATAGTTTTTTATGGTTCCTGGTTCCTTTAACTAGTTACTAGTTTCTAGTTCCTGGTTTCTAGTTCCAAGTTCTTGGTTCCAAGAAACTAGTGACCATAAACCATAAACCAGCGACTAGAGACCAGAGACCAGATACCAGATACCAGCGACTAGCGACCAATAAATGGTTCCAAGTTCCTAGTTTCTAGTTCCTAGAAATTAGTGACCATAAACCATAAACCAGAAACCATCAAGCAGAAACTATCAAGCAGTTGCTAATGACAAAGGTTTTGCGGAAATTTGCTTTTGATGAAATTGAAAGACATTGTATCCGTAACTGGAATGCCTGGATTGCACAAAGTGTTAGGCCAGAATAAAACTGGATTGATTTTAGAATCAGTGGCAGATGGTAAGAAATTCGCTTCTAACCTAAGACAAAGGGTAAGCATCTTAGCCGATATCTCTATGTTTACAGATGAAGGAGAGGTTAAACTTGCCGAGGTTTTTCATAATATCCATGAGCTAGATAAGGGGGGAGAAGACATTCCTACGGGTAAATTGGATAATAACGAAGCAAAAGAATGGATGGCTAAAGCCCTTCCTAACTATGATCGCGATCGCGTTTACCCAAGTGATATGAAGAAGTTGTTTTCTTGGTATCATATGCTGAATGGTAAAATGGACTTTGCGGAACAGTTAAAAGAAGATGAATCAGAAGGTGAAGAAGCTGCTGAAAAAGTAACAGAGAAAAAAGCTAGTCCTAAGAAAACCACCACAACTGCAAAGAAAACAGCTACAAAAACGGCGTCAGGAGCAAAATCTAAGCCTTCTGCACCTCGTAAGATGGGCAGTTAATATGGAAGAATTTATACCGAATGGACTGGTTGTCCAGAAACCTGAGGATATTTCGGTCTTTTATCAGGAATTACTCGAAAGAGAGTTAAATAGTGCCGAGGAATTTCAAGTTTTTTTAAAACACGTTAGTGATTTAGAGAGCTTTGTGTCTGAAGATATGGCATGGAGATATATACGTATGACCTGTGATACCAAAAGTAAGGATCACGAGGAGGCGTATTTGAAATTCGTACAAGAAATTCAACCCGTTCTAGCCCCGTTAGAAGATAAACTCAATAATAAAATTGTCGGTTCAGAATTCACGGCATCATTGGAATCTGATGCTGCATATTTCATCTATTTAAGAGGATTGAAATCAGCCGTAAAGTTATTCAGAGAGGAAAATGTAGCTATTCAATCTGAATTAGCCACCTTAGCGCAGGAATACTCAGGTATTCAGGGGAAGATGAGCATTGACTGGAAAGGTGAAGAAATAACCTTACAGAAAGCGTCGAATATCCTCATGAAAACAGATAGTGAGGAGCGAAAAGAGGCCTGGTCAAAAATTCAAGAACGTAGAAATCAAGACGTAGAAAAACTAGATGATATTTTTGATCAGATGATCTCAAAAAGACATCAGTTAGCCTTGAATGCGGGTTTTAATAACTACAGGGATTACATGTTTGAATCCTTAGGAAGGTATGATTACTCAGCACAAGATTGTAAGGAGTTTCACGAAGCCATAGAAAAGGAGGTCGTTCCTTTATTGAAAAATGTACATCAAAGAAGAAAAGCCTTAATGGGCGTTGATTCATTAAAACCATGGGATACGCAGGTTGATCCTTTGAATAGAGCTCCATTATCCCCATTTAAAGGTGGTGCAGAGTTACTTGATAAAGGAATCAAAGTATTAGAAAAACTTGATCCGTTCTTCGGTGAATGTCTGTTAACCATGAAGTCAAAAGGATTGTTGGATCTTGATAGTAGGGTGGGTAAAGCTCCTGGTGGATACAATTACCCATTAGCAAAAACCAACATGCCATTTATTTTCATGAACGCTACCGAGAACCTAAGGGATGTTGAAACCTTGCTTCATGAAGCGGGTCATGCCATACACAGTTTTAAAATGGCGCCCTTGGAATTGAACGGATTTAAAGATACACCAAGTGAAGTCGCAGAATTAGCATCCATGAGTATGGAGTTAATGAGTATGGCGGAATGGGATGTTTATTTTGAAGGGAAGGAGGAATTACAAAGAGCAAAGGTAGAACAGCTAGAGGGTGTTATTTCTACCTTGCCTTGGATTGCGACCATTGATGCATTTCAGCATTGGATTTACGAAAATCCAACCCATTCACGAGAAGAGAGAAAAGTATATTGGAAATCTTTATTAAAACGCTTTGGAACAGGTGAGGTTGACTACTCCGAGCATGAAGATGCATTGGATTATTCTTGGCAACGCCAACTTCATCTATTTGAGGTGCCGTTTTATTATATCGAATATGGAATCGCTCAGTTAGGAGCGGTAGGTGTATGGAAGAACTTTTTGGAGAATAAATCCAAGGCCATTGAAGGATACAAATCATTCATGGGGCTAGGATACACAAAAAGTATTCCGGATATTTTCAAGTCAGCGGGTATCCAATTTGATTTTTCTACCAATTACGTGGCTGAGCTAATGCAATTTGTTGGCGAGCACTACCAGATTGAAACAAGTAAGTAATTAAATTGGCGGATTTTTTCGGGTGTGAACCTTTTGAAAAGATCTTAGTATGACAGCTTTTGCTAGATTTTCAGAGCTATCTCCGCCTAACTGACGAACAAAATGGTATTGCTTTTCAGTTAGGTCCACACGATACACAATTTGCATCCAGCGGTTATTTGCTTTAGAGCGAATATGTTCAATGCCTGCAGCTAGTTCTGGTATCATAGTCTCCAACGTCGTGTATGTGCTTTTTTTGAATGTAAATCCCGCCGCACCGAAGTCCTTTTCGATTTGAAACTGAACTTCTTCCGTATATTGATTACTACCAATGATGGCCTGTTGCTCTGAGATTTCTTGGCTCATTAAAACGAAATTAAGTCAATAAGGGGTTAAACAGCGGTGTTTAACTATTTTTGTTCTGTGATAGTTGTTACGGGGGCACTCGGTTTTATCGGTTCCGCATTATTGGGCGAGTTATCTAACCTGGGTTATGGTAGCCTCGTTGCAGTAGATGATTTTTCCAGAGAAGAGAAATGGAAAAATTTAGAAACTAAAGATGTAGAACGAGTAGAACGCTCGGAATTCTTGGAGTGGATGAACACACATGCTTCGCGTATTCAGTTTATATTCCATATTGGTGCACGTACCAAAACCAATGAATTTAATTGGGAAACACTTGAGTCCCTCAATATAGATTATACCAAATCCATATGGAAGTGCTGTTCGGAATTCTCGATCCCTTTAATTTACGCATCTTCTGCGGCTACTTATGGTGATGGGACCAATGGTTTCGATGATTCACCACTTACACTAAATCACCTTAAACCTTTAAATCCTTATGGTAAGAGTAAACACATTGTGGATCAGTGGGTGTTAGAGCAAGAAAAAACTCCGCCTTTTTGGGCTGGGTTTAAATTTTTTAATGTTTTTGGACCCAATGAATATCATAAAGGACGAATGGCTAGTGTTGTTTTTCATGCCTTTCACCAAATCAGCGAATCTGGTGGTATGAAGCTTTTCAAAAGCTATCGTGATGATTATGCCGATGGGGAGCAAAAAAGAGATTTTATTTACATCAAGGATGTGATTTCGGTGATGTTACATTTTATGCATCATCGACAACACCCTGGTATTTATAACCTAGGAACAGGTAGTGCACATACTTTCCTGGATCTAGCCAATGGTGTTTTTAAAGCTTTGGATAAAACTCCGAACATTGAGTTTATAGAAATGCCTGAAGACATTCGTGGGAATTATCAGTATTTTACGGAAGCAAGTATGGAGAGAATTCGCCAATCGGGTTACGAAAAAGAATTTTGGAACTTCCACGATGCGATTGCTGACTACGTGAAAAACTACCTACTGCCTAACACTTATATGTAGTGAGATTTAAGCCCGCCATATTGTTGATTTTGATAGGTTTTTTAACCCTATCGATAGGTATATGGAGGTATCAGAGCGAAGGAAAAAATCTACCTCTAAAGCAAACGGATTTAGTTGAGCAAACGGAAAAACGAATACAGGATGTATTCAAACGGATTGCAGAAAATAAAAATAAGCTTTTTAAATCTAGTAATACTGAGTTTAGAGTTTGGTGCGAGAGTAACCAACTGGAAGGTATTCGATTCCGAAGGGGCATTCCGGAAGTTTGGACAAGTAGTCGTTATCAAATTGATATCCAAGGTGATAATCAATTCAATATAATTGAGCAAAATGGCCTGTATATAGGGGTATGGAATATTTCAAATGATTCCCTTAATGTAGCGCTTGCTGAAAATCTATTCAACACGCAATTCCCTCCTGTTGATAGAGCTAAGTTTTGGGAGAAATCATTGGATTTGTTTTTAGGTAAGGCGCCATTAGAAGGGTCTTCACCTATGGTCTTTCAAACAGAAATGGATGGACCAGCAATTACAGATAAATTATATCTCTTGCTATTTGATTATCAACAATTATGGATTCCTGATGGTCTTGTTTTTATCGGTATTATCCTTCTCTGTTTGGGTATTTATTTCTTTGGACTCGAACTTCATACACGGAAGTACGCTATTCTCAATGCGGCCTTATGGATATTATATGTTATCTCGTTAAATCAAGGCATATTAGGAGAGGGTCTAAGACATTCTACTCTTTTCAATTCTAATGTTTTTCAGTTTAATGTGATTTACAATAGTCTCGGGGAGGCGCTAATGTGGGCGGGTGTCGGGCGGGGGTGGATGCGGGGGCGGAGTTTGCAAGCACAGCGAAGGGGAAAGGAAGGGGAGAAATGGCGGAAGGGGGGGCTCGCGAACAGGGGGGGGAGCGGGGCGTAC